>JBCBKF010000038.1:0-13428 GCA_038522255.1 Pseudomonadota bacterium | reverse complement strand
CCATGCGCAAAGGTTTGCTCCAAGGAACACGCCGCTTGAGACACGGGCGCTGGCGCTGGCGCTGGCGTTGGCACAGGCGCTGGCGCTGGGTCGGGGGCCTGCGGCGCAGATGGCGTGCTCGCTACCGCCGCGTGGGCGAAGTGTTCCGCCTGATCACTGCCTGCCAGTTGCGCCTTCAGTTCGTCTTCGCGTTTGCGCAGTTCGGACGTTTGCGCTTCGAGTTTTTCCGCCACATTGCGCAGTCGATCCATTTCATCGACCACCACCTGTTCATGCTGGCCTTCGATGACATTTGCGCGATCCACATCTCCGGGCACGCCCTTTTGACTTGTCGCTTTCGATCGGAACAGATGATTGAGGAATGCAGCGCCCGATAACGCCAGCAACGCTATGGCAATAAGCTCGAAAGTCAGGGGGCTTTCGCCTTGATTGGGGACCATGGCCAGGGCTGATAGTGTGAAAGTTTGCATAATCGCTCTTTCTTGCAGACTCGATCGCAGCAGACGCCGTTTAGCAGCTCAAGATCCGTCCAATGCCGGGCGCAGTGTGCGGATGAGGGGTGGGCGGCGCAAGCATCTCATTGGTCAAATCCGCTGACCTCCCCTTTCTCGGCCAGCACCCATTTGCCGCCGTCTTCGCGGCGCAGGATCGCGGCACGGATTAGAGCAAAGCGTTCGCCTGGCACGAGCTTGAAATGATGGCTCAGCGGATGGCCCGCCTCAATCGACCTGTAGCGGTGAAAATCATGGCGCACCTGCATTCCGGGGATGAGCAGCGCCTGGGAGGGTTCGTGTGGGTTGGCGCGCAGCCAGAAGCGATCCACCATACTTGGAAAGATCTCGGCCAGATCGCCGCGCCGATCATTGGTATAGGTCGCCACGCCGTGCCTTTTGCGCCAGCCATCCAGATCGTCACGCCGCCCGTCATGAACGCGCTCGATCAGCATCTTTGCAAACCGCCCTGTGGCAAAACTTGCGTCGATTGCCTTTTGTTTTGGCACCGCAGACTTCGGCGTCTCAGGCTTTTTGGCTTTGGCTGGCGACTTGGCTGGTGATTTACCGAGTTTGGGCGGTGCCTGGGTCTCGGACGCGGGAGCCTTTGCAGCGGGTTTTGGTGCAGGCGTGGCCAGCGGATGCGGTTGCGGTTTCGTGAGGGGTTGCGGGACATCGCGCGTGCTCTTGAGCGCATCAAGATCAACCGCGTGGTCTGCGATTGTCTGTCGCAAACCCTCAATCTCGTTTTCAAGCGCTTCGACTTTAGCGCCCATCGCCGCCAGCTGCGCGCGGGTTTCCTCGCGCGCCTTGGTGGATGGGGTTGCCACGGCCTCTTCGGCAATTTCCGGTTCGTCCGGATGGAGGCTGACGCCTTCATCCTCGCGCGCCTCTGCAAGCGCCTCGAACTCTTCAAGCGAAGGGCGCAACCAGGCGCAATCACGCGCCAACATCCGGTCTTCGACGATGATGGAGCTGTCTGGCGTAATTTGCTGGCGGCGGATGGCGCTGCGCCACTGCCTTTGCGTGACCAGGCGCACGCTGCGGCCGCCAATTTCAACGGTTATCGCGGGAAATTCATCCGTGGTGGCCATCGTGGGTTCCTGACGCAGCGTTCGGTTTCGGATTTCAGAATGGGGAAGGCTAGGCCATGCCGCTGACAACGCCCTTTTGCATCAGCATCCGCTGGCCGCCTGCTTCTTGTGCGAGCAGCGCGGCGCGCTCGACGATGAAGGTTTTGTCGGGCTTCAGCTCGAAGTGATGAAACATAGGGTTGTTTGTCCCATCCTCGCGAAAGCGTCCCCAGTGCGCTATCATCCGCTCACACATTGCCAAACATACACGGCCGATCGTCCTGCGCAGCTGCCCAAGTAGCTGATCACGTCAGGCGATACCGCTCACCACGCCTCGGCTGACCAGTTCCCAGCCCGTCTTTTCCTTGCGCACCAGCGCCGCTTCGTGAACGTTGAACGCATCTCCGCGTTTCAACTCGAAGTGGTGGCCTAGCGGATGGTCGTGCGTTGCGCGCATCATCTGCCCCCAGCCATTGCGTATCGTCATGCCGGGCACAAGCGCGGCCTCGTTGGGATTGCTCGGATTGGGCAGCAACCAGAAGCGGTCCGTCGCATCCTCGAACAGGACATGTGGCGCATCAATGCTGTTGCTCGAGAAGTTGCGAACCCGCGGGTTCGTCGACCCGCCTCGAAGCCGGTCTGCCTTTGAGGCGTTGTTGACCTCGTCAATCAGGGCCTGCACTTCGGGTGTCTGCAGAAAACCCGCTCCAGATGCGCCTCGTGGCGGCGCGGGCGGCGGCGGCGGAGCCGGAGGCGGCGGGGCAGGCGGTACGGGCGAGGGCGCTGCTGACCCGCGAGTGGGTGGCGGTGCCGACGATCTTGAGGGAGGTCCGCCAGTTGACGCCGCGCCATCGCGAATGGCCTCGCGCAATTCATTTATCTGGTCATTCAATGCCTTGATGCTACCCTGCGCGTCGACAGTGAGATCGTCGATCTTCTTGTCGAGCCTTTGGACTTCGTTCTGCAACTGTGATTTTGACGCGCTGTCTGAGGGGGCCTGTGGGCTGCCAGGCACCGGGCGGGAATCCTCCGCTTGCCTGCGGCCACCGCTCTTGCGCCCGCTCTTGCCGCCATCGCGCCGCGCAAAAAAGCCGACAGCTATGATGGCCAGCAATGCAATCAGTCCGATCACAAAGTAGAGCGGGTTCACCCCCCCCTCATCAACAACGGTTTCGCCCTCGGCTTCGAGGCGCAGCTCCTGGTACCGCGCCTCAGCACGGCCCTTCATATAGGTGATGTATTCCTGCGCTGTACGCGCGGTTTGCGCGGCGTCTTGCGCCTCGCCAGAGGCAGTGGCGGCCCGCGCGGCTTCATTTGAATCCACCGGCAATTGCTGCGCTGCAATGCGTGCGGCGTTGGCAAAACCGGCAGCTTCTGGGTCCAATTCGAGCGCGCGGAGGGCATTCTCGCGTATCACGCCCAGGGGCGCTTCCGACGCCTCGAAGATAAGCGTTGGGTCGGATAGCGCCTGCCAAGCCTGATCAACCTCTTGTTGGAGCTGGAAGACTTCGGATGCGGATCTGAGCGCCTCGCAGCGATTGAACAGCGCGACTTCAAGATATTCCTGCTTGGGTGGATTTCCGCCTGCCAGTATCCCTTCGCACTCTTCGATTGGCTGTGGCTGCGCGGCCTTGGGTGGTGCTACCTGTGAGCCGCCAGAGGACTGCTCGAAAGCTGGAGGCGGAGCCTCGGGCGCATCGCCGCCACACGCACTGATCGCCAGCGCTGCGCCCAGCGCCGCGCTCAGAGCCCCGGTGCGCAGACTGAGACCCACCCCGCTCAGCATCCCGTTTCGCGTTACCATGACGACTCCCTGTGATGGACGGTCACTTTCTGCTCTTTTTCGGCCATGTTTTCAGCCAGAATGCTCACCAGCGCGCGCAGGCGGGTGATAAAGAGCGGTTCAATCTCAAGCGTTTCGCCGAGTGGATTGTTGCCTTCCTTGCGCTCCAGCGCCCGGATGGTGCCCTCGAACTGGCGCCGGGAGAGGTTTCCGATCTCGCGCCGGCCAAGGCCTCTGCCCCCAGCGATGTTGAGGCTGATCCCGGTCCGTTCACCGAACACCTTGATGAAGTTCTCAAACTCGCTCCAGCCCAGATCTTCGATGTCGGTTCCCGGAGCGATGTCTTCCACCGGATCGGACGGTGATAGCTCGCGCGTCTGCTTGTTTTCGCGCACCGTGATCGTCTCCCCGATCGGGGTCGTCTCGATCCGGGCGCGGCGGCGGGCCTGCTGTTCACCGCACAGCATGCCGAACGCCACTTCGTGCTTTGGCGCCGGCGAAAACAGCGCCGTTACCACGATGTCATCGCCTTCATCGCGCCAGTAATCGTCGTCATCCTTGCCGTCATCGCTGGCCGCGCACTCGGTGTCATCTTTGGCCAGTGCCACATCGGTGATGATCCGCGCCACCGAGCCCAGTTCGGATTCCGGATCAGAGGCATCGCCAAGGTGACGGAAGAAGGTCGCCCCGCGGCCCGCAAAAGCGAGCGTCAGGTCCTTCAAGTCCTGTTCGCCGAACACGCCGTCGGCCAGGCAATTCTTCAGCGCGAGCCCTGTGTAATAGAACAGCCCGCCCAGCGCGGTAAGAGCGCAATCGCGCAGCGCGCGGCCTTCCTCTGCGTCGCTGAACATAGTGTAGCTGCGTTCGAAAGATTCATCGAAGCTGTGCTGGCTTATGTAGAGTTCAACAAAGTTGCGATCCGGCGTGTCGATGTCGTTCGCTTTCAACGCTTCGTTGAACGAACTGGCACCCGATTCCCGGTCTTGGATATGGCTGAAGATCGAGATGTTGTCGGTCATGAAGGACGTGAAGAAGTCACCGCCCGCCAGCTTGAACGAACTGCGCCACACAACACGGTCGTTCCAGAAGATCGCGATCTCCGTCGTGCCACCTCCTATGTCATACATGATAATAAGATTGCCGGCCTGGTTGGCCATGCCCGGCCCCTCTGTAAAGTAACGCAGGGCCGCGCCGCCTTCGGTTTCAAACGACAGCGCCTGATCTGCCGTCACCTCGCGGCCAACGATGGGCTCGTAAATCTCGCGCCACACCTGCTTGAGAAGGTTCTGGAAGTTGGTGGCGCGCGGCCGGTTCCAGGCCTGCGGGTATGAGAAATGCCACTGCACGTCTTTGAGCGAGTACCCCCGGGCCATCACTTCGACCGAGCTCATCATGATAATCTGGCGCAGGAAGCCGTGGACGTAGCGCCGCATCAGGGGATCGTCGGTCCACTTCAGATTGAATTTGAGTTGGCCGCGCTTGTCATATTCGATCGCCGCATCGAACGGGTCTTTAACGTCCGGCAGGAAGAAGATGTTGTTATCGATCCCCGGATAGGTTGAATTGCGTGCGTCCTGCTCAGGATCATCCGCGCGCATCTGAAACTCGCGCACATATTGCACGGTGGGGAAGGGGACCGGCGTATCCTGGGACGGCATCAGCTCAACCGCAAATTTCTTGAACTGGTCATCCGACGCTGACCGCAAGGACACCGGCCGCATCAGGCGCGATTTGAATTCCATGCGTTCGGCATCACTGCCCGCTTTTATGTAGGCAACGGTGTTGGTCGTTCCAAAATCAATCGCGATTTCGACCCTGCCGCCGCGTTCCTCGCTGCGCCGTTCGGGCAGCATCATGCACCCGGCCGGGATCGTATCGCCCGTTTCGTTGGGATCGGCTGAGAAGAACAGCGCGTCGGCCCCCATCGGCAGCAGATGCTGTTCGCTGATGATCGCGGGCAGGTTCTTGAACCGGTGACGATGCGCGATCAGCTTGTTATCCGCGCCTCTCATTTCGCCGATAATGCCGTTGAAAAACGGCTCCTGGCTTTCAAACAGCGTGTCTTCGTCCGAGGCGATGGCCTGGAGCAGCTCGATCGCGTTTTCTTCGTTGCCGCTGGCGCGTTTCTTGACAATGGCTGCCAAGCTCGATGCCGAAGCGGCAAAGCGCGGCGCCAATTGGAAGCCGGGGCTGTGGCTCATCCGCAGGAAGTTCCACGGCCAGTTTGAGCGGCCAACATCGGGCCACAGGATGAAATCGTCCGACAAACCTTCGTCGATTACATCGGCGGCGGCGTATTCCTTGATGATGAGGTGGCTGTGCGCCCGCGCGCCCTTGGCGGAATTGATAATCGGCACTTCAAGCCGCACTTCAATACGGTCACCGCGGTCGGAAATCTTGAGCTTTTCGCTCAGGTCTTCGCGGTCGTAGATGAACAGGACAAGCGGGCTGATCGGCAGGAGGAACGAATCCCACTCAAGCGAATGCTGCGGAACCTTCGCCCCGCCCGCGAGCCGCGTGAGTTTTGAGGTCAGAAGGTCCTCCGGGGTGATGATCAGATAACCTTCGCGCCGAACATCGCGTTCCACTGCGGACATGGTCCCGCGCTGGCTCAAGGAGCCGAGCATGTGATCGTTCCAGAACCGGATATTCTGCGCCTCTTTGGGCAGGGTGTGCCTGGCAAGTTGCTCATCGTGCAGCAGCACGCCCTTGATCGTGCCGCCAGCGCCGGTGATGCCATTGTTCCCGCGCAGTTCGATCTCGCATTCTGAAGGCTGATCGTACTGGATCTGGGGCCGCTTTGGTGCGTCCATGATCGGCGCGTAGAAATCGGCGGGAAGCCCGCGCGTGCTGCCTTCGTAATCGTGCTCGGCGGTCATCCCGCCCGAGCGTTCAACCATGGTCTTGCAGTCCCTGGCGAACAGCGCGAGTTCATCGCGCAGCTTTTCGCCGCGGGTTGAAACCTGCGGGCTGTTGAGCAGCGCGAAAAGCCGTCCCAGATAATCGTAAAGCGCGGCCCACTGCTCCATCGGCAGGTCGCCATCAGCCTCCTTGGGATCGTTGGCGACCTCAAACGGGTCGCGCAATCCGTTGCGCAGCCATTTGACGTCGGGGATCTTGATCTTCGCCGCGCCGCGCGATGGTGCCACCAGGCAGTTCGGCACCATCAGGCCCACCGCCTGATGATCGCCCGTCGTAAACCGATCATCGCCCAGTGCCTGGATCGTGATGACGCCGGTCCGGTCCCAATCGAGCGTTTCGACAAGCACTTCGGTCGGCGTCAGTACGCGCAGAACCTCACGAAAGGTACGGTTGCCTTGCGAAGTGTCGTTAAGATCGGTGATCAGCAGATCAATCGAATAGGTTTTCTCGTAGAAATTCTGCAGGCCCAATAGTGCCAGCAAGCCGCGCCATTTGGCCCGTGCGCTGTCCTTGGCGACGTGTTCCTGGGAAGTGAGCGCCTGGCCAAAAATCAGCGGCCGCGCCCATGGATCGGGCAGCGATTTGAGCGCGTCGATTTCAACCTGATCGTTCGAAATGCGCAGCGCGCCAGCCATGGCGTCCAGCCGGCCGGGGCGCATCCAGTCCCCATGGTCTTCCGGCGCCTGGAAATCGGCGTTGAGCTCAGGCAGGAAATAGGTAGGCGTAGGCATGAAGTCGCACCTTATGGAAGCAATTGCTTAGTCGATGTGCCGGACTTGGCTGAAGTGATAGAGCGCGGCGACCATTCGGCCCATCAGCGCGTGCTCCTGCTCAAGATCCCATTCGGTCAGATATTCGGCCAGCGCTGCGTCATCAGGCATGTCATCATCGTTGCGCATATACTTGCGCGCAACAACCTCGTACGCGTCCTGATAATCGCCACCTGACAGTTCTTCCGAGACTGCCGGGTCCTGATTGGGCTGCTCAAACAAAACGGGGCTCACCAGCGTGCCGGGAATTCGCCAGAGCTCAAAGGTGCTTTCCTGATCGCGCGTTGCGTAAGCTTCAATCATCCGGCACCAGCGCAGCGCGTGATCGACCGACCGCTCAAGCGCTTCCAAGGCCGTCGAAGGGCTAGCGGTTTCCCAGTCGATGTCGTCCAATTCCTGTCGGCGATACCAGGGCCTGCCTTGATAGCGGTCGCGCGCCTTGGAGGTGGAAAACAGCGTCTTCCAATATTTTAGCGCTACGGCAAAGCGCAGGAATTGGCTGACCGCTTCGTGCATCTTGCGCTGCGCGGCATCATCATTGCCCGCCTCAATCGCGGGCAGATCGTGCCAGCCGAGCGCGCGTGCCTCCTTGCGAGCAGCTACCCGAACCTCGTTGGGGACAGGATCTTCGGGCGTGTCGCGGTTGAAGAAGGCGGCCGTGCTGCTGGCGCCCAGCAATTCAGGAAACAGGGCCGGGTTGCGCTGATCGCCGGACCCTTTCGAATGGTGATCAATCATCGAGAAGGGAAAGTCCCCGATCAGATACAATTGATCGAACAGGGTCGGGCCCTTGAGCAATTCGAAATAGTGCCGCAGCGCCCCGCGTGATTGGACCAATTGCTGATTGGCGCGCGCAACGTTCTGGTCTTGCTCATCATTAGGATCGGGAAACCCGAAATAGGGCAGCATCAGGACACCGCCCACCTCGATATTGCGATCAATGTTGGCATCGCGCAGCTTTTGCCGGATGATCCGTGCAATGGTGGGAAAGCCCGCCGCGCCCGTTCCGCCAAACACCGACCCTGCCAGAACGATGCGCACACGGCCTACCATATCGGCGCTCTTGATCGTTTCTATGAGGGCTTCCCAGAACCGGTCGGTCTCATCAGCGAGTGCTGACATCACCGTGGCACCAACATGCGGACGCCCGCGATAGCCGTTTTCCAGCGGCAGCTTTTGTTCTTCGGTTTCCTCGCTTCCACCCGTTTCGAACAGTGCATCGAACAGGTGCCGGTCAACGCCCATCGGGCCAAAGGTGCTTGCCAGCGTCGCATTGTCGCGGCTGTCGGGGATCCACAGCCCGGTGTCTCCGCCCAGCGGCTGAATGTCGGTCTTGAGCAGCGGGCATTCCCCGGTCCCGTCAATCCTGTGCACCGCAGTGTCGCCGCGCCAGCTCTGGCGCGCGCTCACATAGCTTTCGAACACCTGCCGCGCCCGGTTGAGATTGCCGTTGCTTTCGTCCTGATCGACAAAGCCGACTTTCATTTCCCGTGGCCCGATGCCCATCAACGCCAGGTGGATGGTCGCTTCCACCACTTTGGCTCCGGTGCCGCCAACGCCAATTACAATATTCATTCGTCCCCCAAGGAATTTTGAGTGAGCAAAGCGTGCCTGTTGTCCGGGGTCAGCCCGGAGGAATGGATGGCTGCATTTTACTGGGCGTTGCCAGCTTTGTGCCTGCCCAGTAACTGACGATCCAGACCGCGCCGACAAGCGCAGGTATCCCCCAGGCAAGGCCCGGCTCTACCAGCGTCGCCCACTTGCCAAACGCATCGAGAATCCGCGCAAGGAACGTGGCGACAATCATCATCAGCACAATGCCTGCAAGGTATATGAACCATGTCCCCTTGAGCGCTGTGAATTGCTCTTCTGTACCGGCAACAGCGTCCGCGCTGACGATCTGGAACATGAACACGGTGCCCAGCAGCAAGACGATGACGCCAAAGGCAAAGTGCCAGCGCAGCATATCGGCCTGCGCGTCCTGCGCGATGTCATTCAGGGTCTCGTCAGCGTTGCGCAAACAATCTTCCTTCGACACCTGAACGATGCCTTCCGAAGCGCTGTCACATGCCGCCTTTTCGCTGCTTCTGAGGCTGGAGACGAGAGTGTCTTGCGTGCCGGTCAACGCGAACAACAAAGCCGCTGTTACAAGCACCGCGACCAGCCAAACGCCCAGAAACTTCACATACGCCATCCTGATCGGCCCCCGTATCCTTAAATCCCGTTTCGAATTACTCTACAGTGATGATGAATTGCGACGCACTGCGCCAGACATTTTCGCGCTGAGGCAGCCGCAATTCGGTTAGCAGTTTGGTGCGCAGCGAATCCAGCCCTGGCGTACCGATCTCGCGCTGGCTTGACGCGGCGAGATTTTCGGCGACTTTTGGGTTGGACATTGACCAGTCACGCATCCACGCCGACTTTTCGTTTTCCAGCGTCAGCCCTTTGCGCCCGGCCGCAGCGAGAAACAGGTATGTACCCGGCCGCAGCCGCAGCTTGCCCATCACGTCCGCTGTCACAAAGTATGACAGCTTATCGCCATCGCTTTCGACCTGTCCTGGAAGCGACTTGAACGGGTCCCATGCCCGGCCCGTTTCGCAATCCTCGGCGGAAAAATTGCTGTTCAGCCGCCAGATATCGCTGGCCCAAATGGGCTGATCGCCGACCACATCATACGGCTTGAGATCGGCATCCGCCGCCAGTGAAATGCCAAGCCCGCCTTCTGCGTCATCATCGGTCGATCGATCAAACGAATAGGTCACCAGGCGCGCCGCCGCGATGCTCGCCGGCAGGTTGCCGGTCCCCGGCACGGGATCAAACCCGCTGTCAATGCCCGCGCTCGTTATGGAGCCGCGCACAACTTCGCTTGCATCCAGGCTGAAGACGGAAAAAGCGTGATTGGCCTCCGGCGTGTTCGCCGAAAACGGGACAATCCCATCGGTGCCACGCAGATATTCGTAATAACTGCGCACATGATAGGGATCGCCAATGATCAGGATCATCAGTGGGCGAGCGCGCAGATCAGCGCCAAATTCGCTCTCAGTGTCGCCTTGTGCCACATAGACCGGGCCATCAAAGGGCACTTTGACGCCCAGAAAGCCCACTGCCAACCGCTCCTGGATCACGATATCCTGCAATCGCCCACCGACGGATGCGGCGAAATCGTCGGTCGCCTCCTTGTCGTCGAGCATCAGGTCGGTGACAACAATCGACAAGGGCTTGCTGCCACGCGGTGCGGCCTTGTTCGATTGGATGACCCAGCCCAGCAGATCGGCAATCTTGGTGTCGTTTTCGCTATAGGTGGCCCTGTCAGAAAGCGCATCCTTGCTCGCTGCCAGTGTTGGCGGGCCGGGGTTTGCGGGATCGAAGTCGTATTCGCCAAAGGTGCGAAATTCGACTCCCACCGAATTGCCTTCGAACAGGCTGCTGCGACTGAAATTCTCGGTTTGAGAAGCGAGGTTGCCAAAGACCTTGCTGCCGCCTTTTACATAGCCCTGCATTCCGCCAGATGCGTCGTAATACATCTGGATGTTTCCGGGTACGCGGGCGGTTTCGCGGTTGCGGAGCCAGATCTCCTTTGCGCCGCTCGGCAGGCAGGGGCCCGACGCAACAGTCTCTTCAGAAGTCTGGTCGCCGAACTGGGTAATAAAGGGCCATATAACGATCCCGCCCGCGCCAAGCACCAGCACACCGCCGACCAACGCGGCAATTCGCATGGTAAAAGCGTTGTCCGATTTGCGAGCCAAGGAAATTTCCTGAAAGAGCAATTGTTCGAAGACGTTACCTCGGTATCATTACGAGTACGCGCCGATTCGACAAACGCTTTTTTTGGTTGGACTTTGGAAATGGCCAGACCCGCCGGGGTTACGGAAATCCTTGTCACAATTGGCGGGAGTCCCGTCCGATTAGTCACACCCAAGCAATGGCGCCGCGCTGTTCGTCAGGGCGAGATCGAACGTGCAACGCCCATTACACGCGAGCATCGGCTAACCGCGTCGAGCGAAGAAATAGGCGTTGCGCAGATGCGGGCCGATGAATGCCCGGAATTGCAGCCTTTGCTGGATGAATACCTGGGGCCGGTAGAGGTTGCTCCAGAGCCTGTGCCGCCACCGCCGCCTCCTGCTCCTCCGCCCCCTGTAACACCGCCGGCGCCGGCTGGTCCCGTTTCGGTTCCCACTACCGCAACGCCCGCCACCGAATTGCACCGCGCGCGCGCGGAAGCAAAGGCGCAACTGGCTGCGGTTGAGCAGCGGCTTGGCAAAAAGCCCCGGCCTTGGGGGCAATCCGCGTCAAAGCCACCGCCTGTGTCAGAGCCCGAAACCCGGCCCGAAATTATCTCCGTGTCTGTTGGCGGCGCTCAGCCAAGGCCCGCGCCGGCGCCACCTCCGCCTCCGATACCGGCGACACCGCCGCCCATTACACAGGACGAGCAAACTTCGCCGGGAAGCGGCATCGGGCGTTGGCTGCTCATGTTTCCGGGCGCTGTAATCGGGTCGTTTCTGGCCTGGCTTGTGCTTGTCTGGGCCGCCGGTTTTTTCACATTCGACCTGTTCCTGCTCGAAGCGATTGCGGCTTACTTTCTCGGCTTTCTGGCAGTCTCGCTCTATGTCCATATCGGCATGGCTATCGCGCCGAGAAAGAACCGCCTGGCCAAATGGCTGTTGATCACCCCGTATCTGCCGATCTGGGCGCTGATGTGTGTGGCCATATTTATCTCGATTGGTGACGGGCCTATCGCGCCCGACGAATTCAGTGAGACTATTTTGTTCAGCCTCGATCGGCTTAGCCCGCAATGGCAATTGATCTGGTACGGACTGGGTTACGCGATGGGCGGGTTTTCGATCATCAAGGAGCCCCCGTCCTCCTATGAGTGATCCGGCCCGCGCAGCAAGCACGGCCCGGATCAGCGCTCTTAATCCAGCTTCGTCACATCCGCCGCCGGTGTGCCCAACGGGCTGAGCGGGCGCGGGGTGAGTTCGGGAACAGGCTCTTCTTCGATGCGCTGTGTCAGCAGGCCGATGGCCGCTTCCAATTGCGCATCGCGTCCCTGATAGGTCGCGTACGGTTCGTTCTCGACCGCGTAATCCGGCCCCACGCCATACCCTTCGACGATCCAACTGCCGTTGATATCATATTGCGCATATTCGGCGATGCGCACGCCGCCATTGTCAATCACCCGGTTGCGATCGCTGAGCCAGATGCCTGCACCCGCTGTGCGCGTGCCCACCAACGGGCCAAGGCCAAGCGATTTCACCCCGCCAGCAAACGTCTCACCATCGGAATAGGTGCGCTCGTCAATAAGCACTGCGATGTGCCCGCGATAGGCATTTTGCATATTGGTGGTCTTGGTGCCGGTGCCATCGGGCGCGCCCCAGAAAGCCCAGGGCCGCCGCAAGAGCTGGCTGATGAGGATGCTGTCGATATTGCCGCCGGAATTGTTGCGCACGTCGATGACCATGGCGTCCTTGTCGAGTTGGGCAAAGAAATCGCGCGCAAAACTGGCGATGTCATTTGCGCCCATGGCGCGCAGTTTGAGGTAACCGATCTGCCCGCCGGAAAGCTCGGCAGTCGCGGCTTTGCGACCTTCGGTGAAGTCGTAATATTCCGCCATCGCCCGGCCGCGGGCGTCCATCGGGGTAACGATGGCGCTGCGCCTCTCGCCCGCGCGCGTAAGATCAAGGCGCACTTGCTGACCCGCCTTTGATGCAAGCGCAAGGCGCAAATCAGCCAGCGATGTGACCGCGCGGCCATCGATATGAGTGATCACGTCGCCTTCCCGCGCATCGACATCCGGGCGGCGCAGCGGTGGGCGCAGGTCCACCAGATCGGCTTCAGCGCGGTAAATGCTGTCAATTCTGAGCCCGCCTGCAACTGGCGAATAACGCGCGCCCAGAAAGGCCATGTCGCTGTTCTCGGCGTCTTCGGGCAGATCGCCGCCGCGCACCTGGCTGTGCAGGATGCCCAGTCGGGAGGCCATAAGACCCATGATCGTGCCCAGTTCAGAGCGGTGCCCGATACGGCTGACAAGCGGTAGGTGCTGGTCGCGCACCGCTTCCCAATCAATTCCGCGCAAGGCAGGATCATAGGCAAAGTCACGGTGCAGCCGCCAGGCATCGAGAAACATCTGCGACCATTCCTCGCGAGGATCGACCGTCAGGCGCCAATCGGCGAGGCGCACCTGTGTGCCCTCGGGCTTCTTGGGCATGGTTGCCTTCGCCGGGACAAGCGCAAAGCCGAATTCGCCGCCGCTCTGCTGCACCACCAGCAATGTCTTGCGATCCGCCGACATGGAGAGGGCGAAGGCATCTTCCGAAAAGGTTTCGGTTTCCGGATTGTGCTTGTCGATCTTGATCGACACCCATTGCTCGCCCATTTTCGTGTATAGAAAC
>JBCBKF010000037.1:0-13456 GCA_038522255.1 Pseudomonadota bacterium | reverse complement strand
CGCTTGACGAGGATGCCGCAGATGAACTTTGGAGCATCAGCGAAGACATGGCAGGCGCATAGGAGCGCACGCCCGAGACCCGGCTTTCATCATCAATCTCGGCAATGTGGCAATCCTCGCAATACAGTCCGCCGCGCCCTTCAAGCTCGGGCGTGGTGGCAGCCCAGACCTGTGTCGCCGCGCCCTGGGCAATGGATTTCCATTCAAAGTTCGGATCAGCGGTGGTGACGCGTTCGGTCAGCGCGGCGCGTTGCTCCTCGCTCAGGTGGCGACCGAGATTAGTCTCGATCCCGCCCGGATGAACCGCGATGGCGTGGATGCCCTTGCCCGCAAAGCGTTTTTCCAGGCCCACGCTGAAAAGGACATTGGCGGTCTTGGCATGGCCATAGCTTAACCATTCGTCATAGGGGCGGTTTTCGAAATTGGGGTCCTTCAGATTGACCGGCGCGATCTGGTGCCCGCGGCTCGACAGGTTGACGATCCGTCCGCTGCCAGGTGTGTTCGCGCTCTTAAGGATCAGCGGCATCAGACCCGCTGTCAGAGCAAAATGGCCCAGGTGATTGGTGCCGAACTGCATCTCGAACCCGTCATCGGTGCGACTAAGCGGGCAAGCCATGACGCCTGCATTGTTGATGAGGATATCGATTTGCTCAAACCGGGTGTTCGCATCGGCCGTGCACGCGCGCACCGCTTCCAGCGAACCGAGATTGCACAGGATGGTCTCCAGCTTTGCCGCAGGATTGAGCGCGGTGATTTCGCTGAAAGCGCTGTCCAATTTTGCCGGATCGCGCCCCGCCATGATCACATGGGCGCCTTTCGCCGCCATGGCGCGCGCGCTCTCCTTGCCAAGGCCCGAATTTGCGCCGGTGATGAAGACGGTCTTGCCGGACAGATCGACATTTTCCAGCACGTCGTCCGCGGTCGAATGCCTGCCAAATTCGCTCATCCCAGCCTTCCTCTCATCGCTCACCCCCAATCATGCGCTGGCGGTTTGCTGTCAGATAAGATAGCCCTATCGCCTATGACAAATCGACTTTTTTCTGCCGCCTTGATCGCGGGGCTCGCCCTTTTTGCTCAACCTGCATTGGCCGATGGCCACAGCGAAGAAACGCCGCGCTGGTCGATCGCTATTCACGGCGGTGCCGGGACGATGGCGCGCGACAAGATGACGCCTGAGAAAGAGGCCGAATACGAAGCCGCGCTGCAAGCCGCGCTCGATGCGGGGGTGAAGGTTCTGGCCCAAGGCGGCAGCGCGATGGACGCGGTGCAGGCCGCGATCATCCCGATGGAGAATTCCCCGCTGTTCAATGCCGGGCGCGGCGCGGTTTTCACCTGGGAAGGCCGGAACGAGCTCGACGCCTCGATCATGGATGGGCGCGACCGTTCAGCAGGCGCGGTGACGGGGGTGACGACGATCAAGAACCCGATCCTGCTCGCTGACAAAGTGCGCACGGCCAGCCCGCATGTGTTCCTGATGGGTGAGGGTGCGGAGCAGTTTGCGGGCGAACAGGGGCTGGAGACCGCTGGCCCGGAATGGTTTGAGACCGAGGCGCGCAAGAAATCGCTGGAGCGGATGAAAGAACGCCAGATGTCCGCGCTCGACGTGGACTTGAAGTTCGGCACCGTAGGCGCTGTGGCGCTGGATCAGGACGGCAATCTGGCGGCGGGCACGTCTACGGGTGGCATGACGGGCAAGCGCTGGGGCCGCATCGGCGATGCACCGGTGATCGGAGCGGGGACCTATGCCGACAATCGGAGTTGCGCGGTCTCGGCGACGGGTTGGGGCGAGTACTTCATCCGTGTGGGGGTGGCTCAGGAAATCTGCACGCGGTTGCGCGTTGCCGGAGAATTGGACCCTCAGTCGCTGCGCTCTGCGATGGAACAATTAGTCTCTGGTTTGCGAGAGGACGGGCAGAAGGACATCGACTTTGAGATATCTCCGGCTCCTAAGCAAGGTGCGCAGAAAATCGCCAATTCCGTCATGGCCGAAGTCAAAGAGCTCGGCGGCGATGGTGGGGTTATCCTTGTCACGCCCGAGGGCCACGCGCTCTTCAGCTTCAACACCAGCGGCATGTATCGTGGGCGCGCGACCAGCGATGGCGTCAACGAAGTGGCGATCTTTGGCGGTGAGGACAGCGGGACAGGCGAAACGCCCGACCATTAAGCCCTCAGCTCAAAGTCCCAATCGGCACCCGCGCGCTTCGAGGATCGGCTTCATCTCCCAATAGGCCGCCGGCGTCAGGTGCAGCGGGATATAGGGATGCAGGTGGTGCACGATGTGAAACTGCATCCCCATCGAGCCGATATTGCCGACTTTTGATCGCCAGCTGCGCGTGTTGCGATAGCGCCCGGTTTGTGTGCCCGGATGATGCGGCGCCCAGCTCAGGAAGAAGACAATATACGTGATCGCGATCTGGTAGGGCAGCCACCACAGGAACAGCGCCCCAAGCGCATAGCCATTCCACGCCAGCGCGCCGAGGATAACGACAAAGCCCAGCTTGTAGGCCAGCGATACCAGCATCAGTTCGGGCCGACCGGCGCGCATAATCGCGGCAGCGTAATCCTGATTGCGCCGATTGCCGGGCTGGCGACCTTGAACCGCGTTCCAGATCGCGGCCAAGGGCCCCGGTGCTTTGGTGCCGATATCGACGTCGCGTTCGGGATCATTGGTGTGTCGATGGTGATCAAGATGCGTGATCCGCAGCACTTCGAAGGGTAACAGGATCATCCACGAGGTCGCGTGGCCCACCAGCTCATTGAGCCAGCGCAGCTTTGTGCCGGGGCGCGCGATGATGTCGTGCTGGGCTTCGTGGGTGGGCAGATAGACGAGCGCCATGTTGACGGTAGCAATCGGAAACGCGGCCCAGAGGGGCAGAATATCCATGAATACGAGCGGCCACAGGCTCAGCCAGACGGCCAGATTGCCAAACGCCCAGGCCACCGCGATCCACGGCACGCGGCCCGAATATTTGCGCGCGATGGTGAGCTCGAGCCTGCGTAGCTGAGCATCGGACAATTGCGATAGATCGTCCGGCACGATATTGGAATGCGCGTTCACAGCCACCTCCCCGTGGTTTGCGCGAGCATGCCCCATGCGCTGCCAACGACAAGCGCGAAAGTCAGCGTCGAGAGGCCGAACGGCGCAGGCAAGCCCACCGCCTGCATGCCCTGATCGATAACGGGCACCAGGAAAGCGAAGGCAAAGATCAGCGGTAATCCCGCGGCAACAAGTTTGATCGCGCGTTCCATATCAGGCAGCGTCCTCCAAAATGGTGTCGGCTGCGAGCCCGGCCACCCGGTTCATCAGCACCTCACGAAAATCATCCGACGCATCGGCGGCCATCACCAGATAGAAGCCGCGACGCTGGCGCCTCAGCATCTCGGGATCGCCAATCACGTCTTCGAGCCAATCGCGCCTCGGCCCGCGATAGGTGATGAACATTTGTTGGCCTAGCTCCTCGGGGCTCAGATTGCCGCGCAGCAGACCCTGATCTAGCGCAGCCTGACAGGCCTGCTGCGCCATCAGGGCACAGCGATTGGCGGCTTTGGCCCCCACATCCTTGCTGTCGGGATTGGCGGCAAAGACGATGCCCATATCGATCATCAGCGGCAGGATAGCGCGGTGAAAGGACTTTTCCGCCCGCACCACCTCATAGGCTTCGTCAATGATCGCGTCGGCCATGTCGAGCGGCGTCGCGCGGCGATCAAACTCAAGCCGATCCCACAAGGCCTCGACGTTTTGCGTCACCATCTGAGTAAGGATTTCATCCTTGCCTCCCACCAGATTGTAGAGCGTTGGCACCGTCAGCCCGGCGGCGTGCGCAAGGCCCCGCGTGGTCAGGCTGTCGAGCCCGCCTTGCGCAATGATCGCGCGCGCTGCGCCAAAGATGCGCCGTCGCCTGTCCGACACGGCCTGTTCGCGTTTGCTTGCCATTCATTCCTCTCGTGAGCGGAGAAGATACGCCAGGCTCGAAATTTGATCAATGATAAAACTTTAACAGCGGTAAAGCAGGCTCAAAACGGGAACCAGTCCTGTTTCTCACCCATCGTTGCCAGCACACCACCAACCCGAGCCAGCGCCTCTTCGGCGGCGGGGTCCATGCCCTGTTTGGGCTCGCGCGTGCGGAAATATGTCGCGAAGGTGATCGGATCGCGCTCGGGCGGTTCCACAAAGCCGATATCGACAAACAGGCTGCCCATCCCGGGCCAGATCGAGGTCCCCGTCTTGTCACCGCTCACCCAGTCTTCAGGCAGGCCCTTGCGCACCCGGCGCGCGCCTGTCGTTGTGTCGGACATCCATTGCTTGAGCGTTGTGCGCCCGGCCTCAGGCAAGGCATCGCCGTAAGCGAGCTTGGCCACTGTGCGCGCCATGGCGGCGGGCGTGGTGGTGTCGCGGACCTCGGTTACAGGAACATTGTTTAGCGCGGGCTCGGTCCGGTCAAGGCGGCTGATATCATCGCCAATCGTGCGCCAGAAGCCTGTCAGCGCGGCGGGACCTCCCAATTCGCGCAGCAGGACATTCGCCGCCGCGTTGTCGGAGTATTTCTGCGTGAATTCGGCCAATTCGCGCAAGGTTGCACCCTCATTCAGCCGCCGCGTGGTGAAGGGCGAAACCATCATGAGGTCCTCCTTCGTCCAGGTCACCCGGCGATTCGCATCAATCAGGCCGCGCGCATCCTCAGCCAGCACCTTTGCCGCCAGCGACATCTTGAACGAAGAGCAATGGCCAAAGCGCCGATCAGCATTGAGGCCGACGCTCATGGCGGTGCCGGTATCAAAAAGCTCAACCCCGAGCGTGCCATCGGCATCCGCCTCGATGATCCGCAATTGGGCCACCAAGCGTCCGGAAGGGCTTTGATCGGGCGGGACGCAGCCGCCCAGCGCAGCGCCCGAGGCAAGCGCGCCGGTTACAAATCCGCGCCGGGTTATGGTCACAATTTGCGCTCCATACAAATGCTGAAATCGTCAGAGGTGTAGCCATTGAACGCCTCGCATTCCGAAAAGCCGTAGCGTTCGTAAAGACGCCGCGCGTCGGCGAACTCCTCGGTTCGGCCCGTTTCCAGACCAGCCAGCCAAGCCCGCGCGCGCGTGCCTCGGCGATCAGGTGCTCAAGCAGAGCGCGCCCCGCTCCCTTGCCGCGGAAAGCGGGGCTGGCGCGCATGCTCTTGAGCTCACCATCTTTGTCGGTGAGCGATTTGAGCGCACCCACCGCTGCCAGTCTGCCTTCGTGGCGCACCGCAAAGAAAGTCACATCCTCTTCGCGAAGGCGTTCGGGCGGCATGGCGTGGACTTTACACACAGGAGACGCTGCGTGCATTTCGTCGAGATGCAGCCGCAACAGATCAAGCACGTCGGTGTCCTCCAGGCGGTCAGGCCGGATATCGAAGGATATCATGCGTATTTGTCCGCCTTGCGTTTGCCAAATCGCATGTCGTTTTCCAGCCGTGCGCGCAATTGTGCGTAGAACGCTTCCAGAAAGGCGCGCTCGTCACCTTCACCCGGGTCCCAGCCGATCTTTTGGCAGATGGTCGCGTGCACGGCATGGAGCGCGTCCTCGTTTCCATCGCGCAGTAGCCGCTCAAGCGTTTGCAACTCGCGTTCGCCGTATACCGAAAGCTCGGCTTCGCCAAACTCGTAGCGCGCGCCCGTCAGTTCGCTTGAACGTTCAGAGCTGGCGGCCCCCTGCGTCGAGATCGCATCGGCAAGCTTGGCCCTGGGCGCTTCGACCACCCAGGTACCGGCAATGATGTCTCCTGCGCGCAGAGCGTCCCTGTTGAAGAACGGAAACAGCGCAAACAACATGAACCACGCCAGCGCAGCCCACAAAAGCGCGCCGCCCGATTCCCCGACAATGCTCAGCACAAGCGCGAAGATAATGTAGACGATGGGGTAAAACACCTCGACATCGCGCAATAGATTGCGTGCGATCACGGCTTCGGGTGTCAGGCGCCCACCATGGCGTGCGGCGACGCGAATGCCGAGGATGCGTTTGCCAAGGGTTGCCCCACGTGGCCCGAGTTCCTGCACCAGGAAATAGCCATACCACGCCACAAATCCCATGATCACGCCCAGGATGAAGAGGAATTCGAACACCGCAGACGCTTCTTCCTCGGGATCTTCAAATACAGTGTCGGCTACGCTGCCCGCGATCAGATCAATCAGCATATCGAAGAGGAACAGCCCGATGACCAGGAAGACCATATCGAGCATCAGTGCGCCAAAACGCGCACTGCGCGAGGCGATTACCACGGGGATCTCAATCCCTTCGGGTGTTACCATTGTTCGGGCGCGCTTCACCTCGCCGTCGAGATTGTAGGCGACGCCAGACGCATACGTGTTCATGATGTCGCTCGTCCAAGCTGCAAATCGGCGGCTGTATCCGGTTCAGGGCGACGCAAGAGGAAAAAATAGCTCAGCCAGAAAACGAGGAAAAACCCGCCGATCATGTAACGGCTGGCCGGATCACCGACGAGCTGACGCGGAAAAGCCTCGAGGACGGCTGCAACGATCATCATTATGACGACCCCCAACATGACCATAGCGGATCGGCGTCCGGCGGCTGCGGCTGCATCCAACAGGCTTTGCTTGCCCGGGAACGCCATTGATCGACCGATATGCAGGCCAGCCGCACCGGCGAGGAGGATGCCAAAAAGCTCCGTCGTGCCGTGCACGCTTAACCACGCGCCGAATTCCAACGCGAGTCCTGCGCTGGCAAACACCCAGACCATCGCGCCCAGCGTCGCCATATTGTGAACGAGCAACAGCATTGAAGGTATGCCAAAGGCGAATCCCAACGCAAAAGCCAAAATACACACGCCGGCATTGTTGTTGAACAGATAGGCGGCGAAGGCCGATAACCCCTCTGCATCATCCTTGAGCGCCAGCGACTGTTCCAGCGTCTCGCGGCTGGCACCCGGCACGCGCCCGTTCGCCATCCTTTCAGAGATCAGGCGGAAGTACCATTCCGTGTCCTGATCAACGAGAAGCCACCCGACAATCACTCCGGCGACCATCACGAAAAGAGCGATCAGAATGTCGATCCAGATCGCCTGAACCGCCCGGCTCCAGCCTCCACCAAGGAATTCGCGCAGCCAGCGGAACAGGCCTTTCCGCGGCCCGTAAACCTGAAACCAGGCACGCTGCACCAGGCTCTCCAGATAGCGCAAAGTGGCAAGATCAAGCGATGTCTCACGCGCGACTGACAGGCTGGAGGCAGCGGTGCGGTAGAGTGTCGGGAGAGCGAGGAGGTCCTCGTCATCGACACCCCTCAGCCCGCCGCGCTCCATGCGCGCAATTATGCTCTCCAGCCGCCGCCAGTCAGCCTCGCGCTCAAGCCGGAAGCGGTCGGAACGAAGCGCCGCGCTCTCGATGTCTGCAGGCGCTGCGAGCGCGGAGCGGCCGAAGAAACCGCCAAGCGAGCCGATGACTTTGGGAGCCTTCATCCGATGGCCTCTGAATTCTTGATGAGGAAATAGCGATCAATAAGATCATAGCCGATCTGATCCCACGGTGCCTCGATCACATCGACGCCCATCCGACGCAGCCGCTGAAGCACAACGCTGCGCTGATGGCTGAGCGTTTGCGCGGTGACACTGCGCGCGAGCGTGGCAATGTCTCCGGGCTCTTGCGCCATGAAGCCTTCCAGCTCCACGTCGGAAATCGTGACAAACAGCACCAGGTGCTTGTTTATCAGCCGGCCAATGCTTTCGATCATGAGTTCCGCCGCCGTCGGATCGGTGAAGTCGGAGAACAGAACGATCAGCGAGCGACGCTTGAGCTTTGCCGTGATCGTGGCGAGTGCGAGCGTGAAATTGGGTTCAGCAGCGGTGTAATCGAGTCCTGCGCCCGCGCTTTGCAAGCGATGGAAAGCGCGGCTGTCATTGACGAACGGCGTCATCAATTGAGGCCGCTGAGCAAAGCCAAACAGCGATACCTTGTCGCCGCCCTTCAGCGCGACATAGGAGCACGCCAAAGCAGCCGAGACGGCGCGGTCAATCCTGGGCATCCCGTCAACCGGTTCACACATTGCCTGCCCGCAATCGAACGCGAAGACGATCTGATTGTTGCGCTCGCTCTCGTTTTCGCGGGCATAGAGGTGGTTGTGACGCGCGCTTGCCTTCCAGTCGATGCGGCGGCGGTCCATGCCCGCCTCATATTCGGAGAGCGCCTCGAATTGGGTACCCTCGCCCCGGATGCGCCGGGCGATCAGCCCGGTCTGCGCATCGCGCAGGAAAGTCTGCATCTCCTTCGACCGCACCGGAGAAAGATCTGGCCAGACACGCACTGCGTCCTCAAGCCCGCGGTTTTTTTGTCGCATGCCAAGCCCCAGGGGACCGGACCAGCGCAACCAGACGCGTAATATGGCGGCTGTGCCGCGGCGCGATGGTTCAAGCTCAACAAAACCATGGTGACCGGCTTCGGAAGAAGGCATGACATCAAAAGTTATGCGCCCCCCAGGATGGAGCCGTGGATCGAACTCGAGCGCCGCTTCGGCCTTCGCGACAGATCGATTGAGGAGGGCTGCGTGCATTTCAACCCGCGTAGGCTGCCCGATTTCGGTGTCTGAAGGCGCGGTTAGATGCCAGCCTTCAACGCCGCCCGCCAGGTAGGCGTCGATCACGATCAGCGCGATCAGCGCAGCGGCGGCGATGGGGGCGATGACCCAAAGGCCGGGCGCCAGCGCTGCGATCAGAACGGCGAGGGGAGCAAAACCTGCAATTGTCCAGGCAGCCCGCTCGGTTGGCACAATCGGCAAAGGCGGAATCTTTGCAAGGAGTGAGGAGAGGCGCGCGAACATGGTGCGAAGACGCGCTTAGCGCGGAGCCTCCGTGCTCTCGACGAGCTCGACCACGAGCGCTTCGATATCGCGGCCCTCAATCTCGGCAGCGGGCGAGAGCGTGAGGCGATGGCGCAGCACGGGCACGGCCAGCGCTTTTGCATCATCGGGAATGGCATAAGCGCGCCCTTCAAGCGCGGCGCGCGCGCGCGCGGCGTTCGCCAGGAGCACCGCTGCGCGCGGGCTCGCGCCGACCGACAGCTCGGAATGCTCGCGGGTCGCGCGCACCAGGCGCACCACGTAGCTGGTAATCTCTTCAGCCACCGTCACCTGATCAAGCGCACCCGTCGCCGCCGCCAGCCTGGCCGCATCCGCCACCGCGGTGACTCCCAGTTCGGCGGGACGTTGGGGGCCCTGACGCTTGCCATATTCGGTGACGATCCGCGTTTCTTCTGCCTCATCAGGGTATGGGACAAGCAGTTTGAACAAAAAACGGTCAAGCTGCGCTTCGGGCAGGGGGTAGACGCCCTGATTCTCGATCGGGTTTTGCGTGGCGATCACCATGAAATGCGCGGGCAGGCCATGCGTCTCACCATCAAGCGTTACGCGGCGCTCCTGCATCGCTTCAAGCAGCGCGGCCTGCGTCTTTGGCGGGGTGCGGTTGATTTCATCGGCAAGCAGCAATTCGCAAAAGATCGGCCCGCGCGTGAGCGTGAACTGGCTCGTTTGAAAGTTGAACAGGTTGGAGCCCAGAATGTCGCCCGGCAAAAGGTCCGGGGTGAACTGGATACGCCCGAAATCGAGCCCTAAAGCGGTGGCAAAGCTTTGCGCAAGGAAGGTCTTGGCGGTTCCGGGCGGGCCTTCCATAAGGACATGGCCCTGCGCAATCATCGCGATCAGCAATTGGTCAATCATCGCATCCTGACCGACAATCGCCTTGGCGGTTTCGGTCCGGATAGCGCCCGCTAGCGCGCGCAGTTCTTCAAGGGTCATGCTCATTCCTGGTGACTTTCGCTATTATCGGCTCTGGCGCGGTTATCGGTTCTGGGCCCGTGTGTCTGATCGTTGAGCGCGCGCGCGGCGCGCAAGATGTCGCTTGGCTTTGAGGCTTTGCGCAGATCGTTGCAGCGCGCGGTGAAGGAGGGCTCGCCCGGCTGGCGGGCCGCAACCGCCGCGTCGATCAAGTCGGGTTCGGGTTTCGCAAGGCCAAAGGCGCGCGCTGTGCGTTTGGCGCTGAGCGCAATGTAAGGCTCGATCAGCAGCGACAAACGACCGGCACGCAAAATCAGATCTGCACCATTGGTGACAAGCCGCGATTTTCCAAAGGCGGTCTCTCTCTCTCGCGCCGCGGGTGGACCAAAGCGCAAGAAGGCCCGCCACCCGATGATAAGAACCGCCAGCACAAGGCAGATCGTGGCCGCGACAAAGGGCGGCTGGAAGGCGAGCGTCAGTAGGTTGATGGTTCCGCCAAAACCATTGAGCGTCAGGTCGAAAACCACCGCGTCAAAATCGCCCCAGCCCATGTTGCGAACCAAAGTAAGCGCCGCCATTGCGCGTTTTTCATCCGCAAGCCCCCAATTGTTCATGAGGTCCGGCTCAACCACGAAGACCAGCCAGTTGGACGGTTCGTAATCATCCGCCTCAAGTTCGCTCGGGTCATCATAAGACGAATCCGTTTCGTAGCTGAAAGCGATCATTCGTCCCGCTTGATCGGTAATTATCGGTTTTCTCTGAGGCGCGGGCTTTGAATAAAATCCGAGCGATGTCGGCAGCGTGCCTGTGATGCTGGTGAGCGGATAGAGGGTGGAGAACGCTTGCGGATTTTCGGTGACATCAGGGCGCCCTGTGTTCTGTCCTGTGCCCTGACCGCTGGCTGCTCGGGCATCGCGCAACTCGAAAGCTTGTTCTTTACCAGCCTCCGCCTCTTCCGACTGCTCTTTTGTTCCGCCGCGCTCCAGATCGAGCGCCAGCACGCCATCCTCGGCCTGCGCCCAAAGCGGCGCGGTTGCCGAACCCAGGACCACCCAGCCATCCTTGATCTTCTCAGGTTCTACGCGCCGAGCGATAAATCGAGAGGGAATAGAGTTCCATTTGGGCAATATTACCAGCGTGGGCCCACGATATTCGCGGCGTTCAATAATAGCGGCAAGCTCTTCGGGATCAGAGTAGCGAGGCGGGGTCAGGATCAGCAGATCATAGGTATCGAGCGCCGATGTCCCGCGCGATTTTTTCACCGCAAACCCATCAGCCTCGATCAGCTCAACGAGCGCGGAATATCCGTTCAACCCCTTCGAGGCAGCGTGAGCGCGCCCGTCATTGGTGTTTGTGGCCCCCGTGTTTCCAGTCGCGATGAAATACAGGATTGCCAGAAAGACTGCGAAACCGACGACAAGCAGGGCCAGCAGCCCGAGCCGGCCGAAGGGTGAAGCGCCGCGCCCTGTCATCGGGCCAGCCTGCGCCGGAGTGAGTCCCGGGACCTATCCTGCGGTTTTCCAGCGTCAATGCGAGCCAGGGCAAAATCGGCATAGGCTGCACGCGCAACCTCCCAGTCATCACGGCTCAGCGTCTTGAGCGCGAACAGGCTGCGTTCCACAGCAGCGCTCATGATCCGAAAGGCATTGCGGGCCGCCTCCGAAAGGCGCGGCAGGGCTGCCAGTTCGCGAGCAGTGCTCGAAGGATCGACCCATTCAGGGCGCGCATCGGAAATTTGTCCGACGCTGCGTTGCAGCAGCAATCGCGCTGCCTCGTCAAATCGCCCCTGTGCCGCAAGCCGGTCTGCGTCTTCGAGGAGAGCCAGACTTTCCTCCCGGCCAGGCTGCCATTCAGGCTCGGCTTCGATTTCATCTGCTGCAGTTTCGCCTGAACGTCGGTTCGCCAGTGGCCCTATCAGGCGGGCAAGCAGGTAAAGCACGAAGGCGATGAGGGCAGCTAGAAATACCCATTTCAGCGCCGTCCAATTGGCGGTCAAAAATTGGCCGATTGGCCCAAACAGATCGCCCAGCCATTCAAAGAAACCCTCGAGAATATCCTCAATCCATGAGGGCTCTCGCGGTTCGAATTCCTTGAGTTCAATCGGGTCAAACTGGATGTCTGGATCAGCGCGGATGTCCTTGTACGCGTCTGGCAAGTCCAGAGGCGCCGCGCTGCCAGCTTGTGCTGACCCGGCAGGCACCTGCGTCGTCTGAGAAGTGGAGACCCCGGTCGTCATGCCCCACGCTTGGTGGCACGGCGCAAGTCCTTGCGCAACCGGAGAAATCGAAAGGATTTCGGTGCCCTTAAGGATACTTCCATGCGGCCATAGATTCAGCCGCGCGGGCGGGCCTGATCATAGGTCCCCAGGATGCGCAATTCCTTGGAATGAAAAGCGCATTCCTCCAGCGC
Organism: Pseudomonadota bacterium; assembly: GCA_038522255.1. Classification (GTDB taxonomy): domain Bacteria; phylum Pseudomonadota; class Alphaproteobacteria; order Sphingomonadales; family Sphingomonadaceae; genus Erythrobacter. Next base: position 1,299 of record JBCBKF010000037.1, on the reverse strand, counting down.
GCGATCGACCGCCGGATCGCCCGGTGTGCCGATGATATCAGCGTAAAACCGCGTTGCCGAAAAACTCGTGCCGTGCTGGTAGCTTTCAAGCTTTGTCATGTTGACGCCATTGGTCGCGAAACCGCCAAGCACTTTATACAAAGCGGCCGGAATGTTCTTAACCTCGAACACAAAGGTGGTGATCGCCGGCTGGTCAGCATCGTTGGTGAGAAAGGCGGGCTGGTCTGCTAAGATGACAAATCGCGTCATGTTGTCATGGCTGTCCTCGACATGCGTTTGCAGAATTTCGAGATCATAAAGAGTGGCCGCGATCGCCGGCGCAATGGCTCCCACTGCTGGATCGCCGCGCTCGGCCACGAAGGCCGCAGCGCCAGCAGTATCCGCATAGCTCAGCGGCACGATCTTGCGCTCACGCAGGAAAAGCCGGGACTGCCCAAGCGCTTGCGGATGGCTGTAAGCGGCCTCCACCGTGTCGAGGGGCGTGCGCGGCAGACCGCTTTCCAGCCGCGGCGCCATCAAGGCGTGGTGGATTGGCATGAAATATTCACCGACGATGGAAAGGCCGCTTTCCGGGAGCAGGAAATGGATGTCGGCAACCCGCCCGTGCTGTGAGTTTTCGATCGGAATGATCGCTTCGCCCGCCCGCCCGTCCTTTACGGCCTCCAGAGCGTCCTCAAAACTGAAGCAGGGAAGCGGCAGCGCGTCTGGTCGCGCTTCGCTGGCAGCGCGGTGCGAATTTGCACCAGGGGATCCCTGAAACGCGATCGCTCGCGCTGGTTCAGCGTCTGCACGCGCGCGCATCTCATCGACAATTGGCAAGGCGGGACCTGGGAAACTGCGCATGAAAGGGCTGCTATAGGCCCAGGCCAAGCGCCGCAAGCCGGGACGCGTCTGCTCTGTCATCACTGAATTGCAAGCAATGCACCAATTGGTGTTGTGATCTCTCTTGCGCGCGCTCGGGGTGGCGATTAAATGAGCGCCCGAGATGACTGATCAAACACACACCGACGCAAGTGCTGAGAGCCCGCAGGCCGGAGGCGACCTTTTCAACACCGCTGCAGGCTGGGTGCTTTTCGCCGCCGGTCTGGGCCTTGGCCTTTCAATTGTCTCGGACAAATATTTCCATGGCAGCAGGCCAGAGCGTCCTGAACAGCTCGGCTACGTCATCGAAGGCGTGGAGGCAGACGATGGCGGCAGGCCAGCCGAAATGAGCATGGCAGAAGCGCTCACAATGGTCACTGCTGAGCAGGGCGAAAAGGTCTACGCCAAATGCGCGGCGTGCCACACGATCGAAGCCGG
>JBCBKF010000036.1:0-13709 GCA_038522255.1 Pseudomonadota bacterium | reverse complement strand
CGGCAGGGATCAATCCGGCGCCGACCAGCGGTGCAACCAGTGCCAAGAAACCTGTCGGATAGCAGCCCGGATTGCTTACGAACTGTGCATTCGCGACCTTCTCGTGCCCGATCAGTTCGGGAAAGCCATAAGTCCACCCCTCCGCCACACGGTGCGCGGATGAGGCGTCGATGATCCTCGTATCGCTCCCCGCCGCCAAAGCCACCGCCTCACGCGCTGGGGCATCGGGCAGGCACAGGATCGCGACATCGGCTTCGTGCAGCGCTTCGCGGCGCGCGGCTTCGTCCTTGCGCTGGGCGTCATCCAGCACGATCAGCTCAAACTCATCGCGCGGGGTCAGGCGCTCATGAATTTCGAGGCCGGTCGTGCCAGCCGCGCCATCAATGAAGATCCGGGTTGCCATGCGCTCCCCTTAGACGGATCACGCCGCGCTTCAATCGGAAAGGCAATCGGCTTTTATGTAGCCGCTTGGGCCTTCAGGGCCAAGGCAGCCCCAAATCCAGTCGCCTGATACGTCCAGCACTTCGATCACCGTGCCCGGCTCAAATCGGGTCAGAACAGGGCTGTCGGGGCGGGTGGTCTGGAATACGGTAGCGCCAGCGGGCCCGATCGTGCGGGGCTCGGGCACCACGTAGTGCGCGGCCAGATGCGTACCGGCGAGCGCGATATGCGCCAGGTCGCCGCGCAAGGGCACGGTGCCGGGTTCGGGCTTCTTGACCGGGCCTTCAAGGCCCAGATAGCCCGCTGGTACGGCGTATGAAGGTGCATCGCTGAAAGCGCTGCTCATGCAGGTCTTATTCCTTGATCGCTCTGCGCCTAAACATGGCAAAGCTTGGCGGGGCGCTTAGCGTCAAGCTTCGCGCGCGGCAAGTTGGCAGGGCTAAGCCTTCGCCCCGTACCGCTCCTTCAACAGGTGCCATGTGGCGCGCAGGCCATAGGCAGTGCCGCCCTTGGCACGCCCCGGCTTGGCAAAGGGACGCCAGGCGAAGGTATCGTAATGAACCCAGTCGATGTCTTCATCGACGAATGTGTCGAGGAACAGGCCCGCCACGATCGCACCGGCATAGGGGTTGGACGGCGCGTTGGTCATATCGGCGATGTCGGAGGCGAGATATTCACGGTAGGCTTCGGGCAGGGGCAGGCGCCAGACCTCGTCCTCAACCTCGCGCCCCAGCCGTGTAAGCTCCTCAGCGGTGTCGTCACTGCGCGCCATCATCGCGGCGAAATCGGGACCAAGCGCGACGCGCGCAGCGCCGGTCAGGGTCGCAAAATCCAATATCAATTCGGGCTTCTCCTCGCTTGCGCGGGTGAGGGCATCGCCCAGGATCAGGCGGCCTTCTGCGTCGGTATTGTGGATCTCGACGCTCGTCCCCTTGCGGCTGGAGAGCACGTCGCCGGGGCGAAAGGCGGAGCCGGCGATTGCGTTCTCGACCGCGGGCACCAGCAAGTGGAGCCGCACAGGCAGGTTCGCGCCCATGACCAACCCGGCGAGTGCGATGGCGTGCGCAGCCCCGCCCATATCCTTCTTCATCAGCCGCATTCCGGCAGCAGGCTTGATATCAAGCCCGCCGGAATCGAAGCACACACCCTTGCCCACGATCGCGATGACAGGCGCATCCTTGGCGGCGCCCGAACCTTGCCAGGTCAGATGCATAATCCGCGGCGCGTGGTGGCGCGCTGCGGCCCGGCCAACGGCGTGGACCATCGGATAGCCCGTCTCCAGCGCATCGCCTTTCGTCACTTCCAGCTCGGCACCGTGTGCCTTTGCGAGCGCTTTGAATTCCGCCTCGAGAGCGGCCGGCCCCATATCTTCGGCGGGCGTATTGACGAGGTCACGCACCTTCATCTCCGCCAGAGCCTCAGCGATGGCCGCCTCGATCCGCGCAACCTGCTTGGTAAGGAGCACGCGCGGTCCGGTGGCGTTCTCATCCTCTTTGTAGCGGGTGAAGCGGTATTGCGCAGTCAGCCAGCCGAACAGCGCCGCCCTCGGCTCGGCATCGACAAGGCGATAGGTCCCGGCGGGCAGCTTTTCCGCCAGCGCGGCGAGGCAATAGACGCCGAGCATGTCGAGCGTCGAAACCCCGCCCATGGCGAACACACCATCGCCATCGGGTACGATGCCGACCTGTCCCGGCGCGCCCTCAAACCGTTGCGCGGCAAGGCTTGCACGTTGCCCGGCGCTCAATAGTTTGAGCCGCTCGTCCAGCGTCGCTTTGGTAACAAGGTGGATTTCGGTTGCATCTTGCCCGCGGTCGGCTTGGATCAGGTCGGAGATTTCAGTCATGGCGCGTGCATAATCGTGTGGTTATGTTTGTCACGTGTCAAATGCGCGATGGGGGTTGGGGTTAGGTAATGCTGAAACGGATCGCGATGGTCGCACCGCTGGCGCTGGCGCTGGCGGGGCTGATGGGGTGTTCCTCGGCGGAGGAGATGAGCGAGGAGCTGGGCGTGGCGCAGGCGCGCGCGAGCTCGGCCTCGGGCGAAACCGCGCAAGAGACGTTTGAGCGACTGGTCCCTGCCGACGCTGAGCCGGGCGGCCTGGCGGTCGAGACGGATGACTATTCGTTCAAGGTCACCTGGCCCCGGCAAGTCTCCGCTATCCCCGCGCTCGCCGCGCAGATGGAAGCGCAAGCACAAGCCGAACGCGCATCCTTCGCGGCGCAGGCTCTGGAAACGAAGGCCGAGGCGCAGGAATTTGATTTTTCGTACCGCCCCTACACCTCGACCCTTGAATGGAATGTCGTCGCCAACACGCCTCGATTTCTGAGCCTGCTCGCTGATTCCACGGTCTACACGGGCGGTGCACACGGCAATTCGACCTTTCGTACGCTCGTCTGGGACCGGGAAGCGCAAGAGGGACAGGGCGCTGAAGTGGCGGTGATGGATGTCTTCACCTCCGCTGCCGATTTTGATGCGGCGGCGCGCGATACCTATTGCGCGCGGCTGGATGAAATGCGGCTGGAGCGGTTCCCGGATGTCTATCGCCCGATCATGGCAAGCGGGCAGAACACCTGCCCGGCGCTTGCCGAGTTGAACCTTGTGCTCGGCACCAAGAGCAGCGATGCAATTGATGAATTGGGTCTGCTTGCCGCGCCCTATGTCGCAGGGGCCTATGCAGAAGGATCCTATGGTGTGCGCGTGCCAGTGACCGTGGATATCATCGCGGTGGTGCAGCCCGCCTACCGGGCGGACTTTGCGCCAGGCCCGCAAGCGGACCAGTAACCCTCGCATTTCTGCGAAGTGCTCGCTATATCGCCGCTCATGACCGAATATCAGCTCATTGACAGCGACGAGACTGTCTATCGTGACGGCACGATCAAGCTTCATAATGAAGAAGGCTTTGAAGGGATGCGCGCCGCCGGACGGCTGGCCGCGACGATCCTTGATGAGGTCGGCGATCTGGTGAAGCCAGGGGTTACGACTGAAAGCCTCGACACCGCGATCCGCGAAATGATGCTCGATGCGGGCGCAGTCCCCGCGACTTTGGGCTATCGCGGCTACACGCATTCATCGTGCATTTCCTTGAACCATGTGATCTGCCACGGCATTCCGGGGCCGAAGGCGCTCAAGGATGGCGATATCCTCAATATCGATGTGACCCCGCTGCTCGATGGGTGGCACGGTGACACCAGCCGGATGTTCTTTGCTGGCGAACCCTCGATCAAAGCCAAGCGGCTGGTCGATGTGACCTATGAATGCCTGATGCTCGGCATTGAGGCGGCGGGTAAGCCGGGCGCGCGCCTGGGGGATATCGGGGCGGCGATCGAAGCGCACGCGCGGCAGTTCCGCTATGGCGTGGTGCGCGAATTTTGCGGGCATGGCCTCGGCCGCCTGTTCCACGACGCGCCCGAAGTGGTCCACGCCGCCAAAGCGGGCACGGGGCCTGAGCTCAAACCCGGAATGTTCTTCACCATCGAACCGATGATCAACCTGGGCAAACCCTGGGCCAAGGTCCTGGGCGATGGCTGGACCGCGGTAACGCGCGACAAGTCTTTGTCCGCGCAATTCGAACACAGCCTGGCGATCACCGAGGATGGCGTGGAGATTTTCACGAAGAGCCCGACGGGCCGCGACAAGCCGCCTTATTGAGCTCTACATCGCTTGGGAGTGACCGTCATGAAACTTACGACAGTGCTCGCAGGGATCGGACTCTTCCTTCTGGTGGTCTTTCCGATGCACCTTAACGGCGCGACCTCCTCAAAGCCGCAAGTTGTGATGATTTTCGAGGACAGCAAAGGCTACACTTTTTCGCAGGCTGATCGCGAGGCGATTACGCAGATTTCGCGCGAGGCTGTTAATGACATCGCATCGATCCTCCCTGGCCTGCCCGATAAAGTGGAAATTGTTGTTTCGGTTGAAGAGCCCGAAGCAGTGATCCCCGGCCTTGGCTATGGCGCAATAGCGCTGTCGCCCGTGCGTGTGGGATGGTTTGTCGATCCAGCCTTCGGCGCCGGTGTTGAAGAGACTGCGAGAAATGGCCTGCGCCGAGCGCTGTTTCACGAAGTGCATCACATCGTAAGAGGCTGGACACTCGAAGAGGGATCGGCAGGCACACGCATGATCGATGCCGCCGTTGCAGAAGGGCTCGCCACTGTATTCGAACGCCGCTCCGCACCAGCGGTCAATGATTTGCCATGGGGCCAGTATGACCCTGAAACCGCCCCGGCATTGGTAGAAGAAATCCGCAAGATTCCGGATCAGGATGAATACGGCATATGGATGTTTGAGCATCCCGATGGACGCATCTTCATTGGCTACCGTGCGGGCACATTCGTGGTTGACGAGGCGATCAGGAAGACCGGTTCCTCCGCGGCCGATCTGGCCAAGACACCGACCGATGAGATTCTCGCAATGGCAGGACTGGCCCGTGATGGCGCCGAGCGCTGATCGGGCGGTCAAGAATACCTTCAACCAACGCACTGGTTTCCCCGAAACCCAGACCTTGTGGCGTTTTCTCCGGCTGTATCTTCCAAGCCCTCGTAAAACTCCATATTCACGCCCTAACGATAGTCTTTCAGACTGCTTAGAAGACACGCCCCTGCGCGTGGCGGCGAGCGTAGGAGGACGCCTGAAGGGCCATGTCGAAAATCACGCTGAGTGTGCTTTGCATCGTGATCGCCGGGATCATCACGGACATGTATCTGGAAGTGCCCTATCTCACGGGCGGGCCGGGCGCGTTTATCGTGCTGGCGCTGGTCTATTCCTTCGTGGTCGCAAAGCGCGAGGTTGCGCTTATGGCGCTGGCGCTTCAGGAGCCGGTTGCCGATGAGCCTGAGGACGAAGACGAAGAGCAGGAGTCTAACGTCATCGTGCCCGAATGGCAGCGCCACGACGTAAGCCCGGTCCCCACCGCGCCCCGCACGTCCATGGCCCGGCTCGCCGCGCGTTAGACAAACCACACCAGCAACACCGCCACCATCACGGCGATCACCGCCAGTGAGTAGCCGAGCATTGCGAGGGCTGCGCGCGTGATCCGGCCTTGGACCGCCCAATCATATCCGATCGCAATCGCCAGCGTCAGCGGCGGCTGGAGGCCGATGGCAATTTGCGGCGGCTGGCCCAACACATCGGTCACCCGTGCATAGACCGGCGTCATGAAGGCCAGCGTGCCGATCAGCATTGCCATCCGATGTGCATGCATCTGGCGGCGGCGGGCGAAGTGGATCGCCGCGAAATACAGCGGGATAAAGGTCACGAAGGCGGCGATATTGACCACGGTCACTTCGGTGCGCCCGAGCTCCTGGCCAAGATTAACCGAGATTATTATGCCCGACACCGTCATCGCCGCGACCAGCCCCAGCGAGGCGGCTCCAAACCTTTTGTGCAGGCTTAGCCTTCCAGCGCTCGCCAGATAGGCCTGGCTTGCCAACAGGCTCATCCAGGCCAACATCGCACCGGCGTGAAACACCACCAGCGGCGTGTAGCGTGCTTGAACCGAGGGGATGAAAACCGCTTTCATCCCAAATGCCACCACCGTGAACACGACCAGCGCCACAGCGATATGCCCCAGCAGCCGATTGGCCTCATGCGAGCTCATCGGGGCGGGGCGCGAGGGGTCGAACAGCGCTTTGGTAAGGTGACCGATTATCGCGTGCATGGAGCCTCAACGCACGGCCCGGATTGCGGCTCCCGCAGCGAAGGGGGCGAGCGCCACAATGCCAAGGCTGATCGCGGCAACAAAGCCCAAGCTTGCCGCATCGGCCCGCGCCAGGGCGCCTGCGCCAAAGACCAGGATCGGCAGGGCCAGCGGGATGAGCAGCAGCCCTGAAAGCGCCGCTCCTGCCCGCAGGGTTGCGGTAAGGGCGGCGATGATTAGACCAATCGCCGCCAGCCCGGGCGTGCCCGCGGCAAGGCCCAGCACCACCAGGTGCAGGGTCGCGCCGTCCAGTTGCAACAAAGCCGCAGCGGGCAGACTGGCAAGGAGCAGCGGCGGGCCAAAGCTCAGCCAATGGGCGAGCATGCGCACGGCCATCGCCGCCTCCTCGGTCACACCGCGCAGCACAAGCTGGTCAAAGTGACCGAGCTCAATGTCGCGCGCTACCAGCCGATCCAGCGGAAGGATGGCTGCAAGCAGCGCCGCGATCCACACCACGCCGCCGCCCGTGCGCGCCAGCAGGTTCGCATCAGGACCCACGGCAAAGGGATAGAGCATGGCGACCGCAACGAAGAAGATCACCGGCAGCGCCGCGCCGGCGCCCGCTCCAGCAGTTCCACCAGCAAATGGGAAGAATTGCGCGATGTCGCGCGCCAACAGCCGCGCGATCACGGCTCCTGCTCCAGCGTCTCGCGCGGCGCGGCGTAATCCTCCAGCGCCAAGGTCGTCATGCCGGGCACATCGAGGGGCTGGTGCGAGGCGATGAGAGCGCTCCCTTGGCGATCAAGATGCTCGACAATCAAGTTGCTAACCAGGCCTTGAGAGGCGGTGTCGAGGCCGGAAAGCGGCTCATCAAGCAGCCACACATCCGCGTTTTGTCCCAACAGCCGGGCCAGCCCAGCGCGCTTTTTCTGCCCGGTCGAAAGATAGCGCACCGGCACCTCGACGAGGTCTGTAAGCCGCAGGCACCTGAGCACGCTTTCACGGTCTGCCGTTCGATCGAGCGCGAACCAGAAATTGAGCGCTGCGCCCAGCGATTGTTCCGGCTCCAACCCGATCCGTTCATCCAGCAGCCCGATCGTGCCCTCGCATCGCACCGTCCCGGCATAGGGCGCAGCAAGCCCGGCCAGGGTGCGGATGAGCGTCGTCTTGCCCGTGCCGTTGGCACCGATCACATGGCAGGCCTCACCGTGCCGGAGTTCAAGCGAGAGCCGCCGAAACAGCAACCGATCCCCGCGTCGGCAGGCGAGCTGATCCACACTAATTCGAGGCGCGTCAGAACCTTGCATCACGCTGTGCGTTAGGGAAAAGGCACTCGGATCACAACTCACAGCGCAAGGAGCCATTTACCCATGCCGACCGTTCCTGAACTCTCCGAAGAAGACCGCGCCCGCCTGCTTGAAGATCATCCCGATTGGGAGCTTGCGCGCGAGGGCAAAGCGATCACACGCACCTTCCAATTCGGTGACTTTTCCGAAGCGTGGGGGTTTATGAGCCGTGTCGCGCTGATCGCGGACAGCCAAGATCATCATCCTGAATGGTTCAACGTTTATGCCAAGGTGGAAATCACGCTGACGACGCATGATGCAGGCGGCCTGTCGCAGCGCGATGCTAAGATGGCGCACGCGATAGACGCTTTGGTGTGATACGCCAGATCGTCTAAAGATCTGTACCCACGCCCCGGGTACGGATCTGCTTGCGCACACGGCCCGGAAGCCAGCGGCTTAGAAATAACAGGCGCCCTGCGGTTTTGCCCACTGTATAGTCAAGCTTGTCCCCGTGCACTGCGTCCCACACAACCGTCGGTACGGCGCTCACCGGAGAAACCTCGACGCCCGCATCCTCAAGCATTTCCTTGCCGGTCCGGTTTGTCTCCGGCGCGACCTTGTCGATAATCGGCGTGTCGATGAAACCGGGGCATAGGGCGCAGACCTTGATGGCATCATCGGCCCATTCCCCGTCGAGCGCCTGCGTCAATCCGCGCACGCCCCATTTGGTCGCGCTGTAGACCGCAAGGTTCGGCGCGCCGATGATCCCGGCAAGGCTAGCCGTGTTGATGAGGACAGAGCCGGGGGCCGACTTGAGTAGGTGAGGGTGCGCCGCCTGCGCGCCGTAGATGACGCCCTTCAGATTGATGTCGAGCACGGCCTCGGTCTGATCGGTGGTCTGATTGACGATGGGTCCGCCATGGCCGATCCCCGCATTGTTGAACACAACATCAATCCGCCCGCCCGCGGCAGTAGAGAAGGCTTCGAGCGCGACATCCCATGCGGCGCGGTCGCGCACGTCGAGCTTATGGGAATATTTGAATCCGCCAGGGATGAGGCCGAGCGTGTCCTCCATGCCCTGTTCATTGATGTCCGCAATGCCGACAAACCAGCCGCGCTCACCGAAATAGAGCGCCACTTCGCGGCCGATCCCCGATCCGCCGCCAGTGATGAAAATGGAGCGCTTGGGTGCTCCGCTTGTCGATGCGTTCATACCGGACCCTCTCCCATCAGGTTGCTGTTTGCGTACCTGATAGGAGAGGGATGATCGGTTGTCATTCCTCTTGCGGCTTATCCTTCAGCGCCTCTTCAAGCCCGGCCACATGCTCTGCGCCTTCGAGGATTTGTGCGGTGCTGGCAGAGACAGTGTCGCCAATACCCTCGCTGCGTCCGCCCAGGCAGGAAGCGAGGAAATTCTCCGCGACGGCGGTGAAGGAGATATTGTTGGCCGGCCTGGCAAAGCCGTGGCCTTCGTCGGGATAGAGCACATAGGTCACCGGGATACCCGCGCTCTTCATTGCCGCTACGATCTGGTCGCTTTCCGCCTGCTTGACGCGTGGATCGTTGGCGCCTTGCAGGATCAAGAGCGGCTTGGTGACATCGTCCGCCTTGTAGAGCGGGCTCGCTGTTTTGAGCAGAGCGAGGCCTTCTTCGGTGTTCGGATCGCCCATGCGGGTGTGGAACATCTTCACCAGCGGTTCCCAGTAGGGCGGTATCGTTTCCAGCAGCGTCTCCAGGTTGGACGGGCCAACAATATCAACCCCGCAAGCAAACTTTTCAGGCGTGAAGGCAAGGCCCGCCAGCGTCGCGTAGCCGCCGTATGAGCCGCCCATGATCGCCACCTGATCAGCGCCCGTTATGCCTTCGGAAATGGCCCAATCGGTCGCATCGATAAGGTCATCGTGCATCTTCAGGCCCCATTCGAGGTTGCCTGCGTTGAGGAAGTTCTTCCCGAACCCGGTCGAGCCGCGGAAATTCACCTGCAGCACTGCATAGCCGCGATTGGCGAGCCATTGAGTGAATGAGGAAAAGCCGTATTCATCGCGCGCCCACGGGCCGCCATGGACCAGCAGGATCATCGGCACCGTCTCTTCCGGGCGCCCGTCGCCATCTTTGTCGCTGCCGGGCGGAAGCGTCAGATAAGAAGGCAGGGTTAGCCCATCGCGGCTGGTGATTTCGACCGGGTGCATCGGCTGCAGCGGCATTCCTTCAAGCTCGGGCCGGGTGACGTAGAACGGTGTCAGCGTCTGTGCCGCGCGATCATAGATAAAGCTTTGCGAGGGTGCGGTCAGCGGGTCGTTCCACACGATCCAGGTCTGATCGTCATCGGTGCGACTGGAAATGCCGTAATCGCCCTCCAGCTGGCTATCGAGCCAGTCGAGCGCGGCGCCGATCCCGGGATTGATCGCGGTCCATTCATTGGTGAGGTAGTTGACCGAATAGGCCTGCACCACGCCCGTCTTGGTGTCGCGGATCGTGCCGCTCAGATCGGCCTTGTCATCCTCGGCGATCAGCGTGCGTTCGCCGGTTTGCGTGTCCTGTGCATAGAGCGCGGCAGTGTTGCGACCGCGGCTGTCAAGCCAATAGAGGATCGAGCCATCAGTCGTGTAGCCGGCGGGCGAGGTGGTGAGCGAATCCTCCATTGCGGTGGTTTCGAATGGTTCATCGGCCACCACATTGTCGGTGACTTCGAAATAGTCGGTGCCGCCTGCCTCATTCTGACGTGTCGCCATGCGCAGGGTGAGGCTGTCATCGGCTTCAAACCCGGCATAGGTGTTGTTCTTATAAACCAGCTCGAGTTCACCGGTGTTGATGTCGAGCAGATAAACATCATGGAATTGCGGATCGCGGTTGTTGAGGCCGACCAGCAGCTTGTCCTTGATCGTTTCCGACGCGCCGACGATCTGGACGCGGGTGTTTTCAAACGGGGTCAGCGTGGTCTCTTCGCCCGAGGTCACATCGACCTTATAAAGCAGGAAGTTCTCATCCCCGCCCTTGTCCTGGATGTAGCCGACGCTTTTGCTATCGGGAGACCAGAAATGGCTGCGGATCGGGCGTTCGGTGGCCGCTGTCATCGCTTTCGCAGCGCTCAGATCATCGCGCGGGGCGACCCAGATGTTGAGTACACCGTCAACCGGGGCGAGCCAGCTGAGATACTTCCCATCGGGGCTAAGCCGCCCTTGCGCTCGGGTCGGGTTGCCGAACAGATGTTCGCGCGGGATGAGAGGGGCGGTTTGGGTTGCAGTCATTTCGGTCTTCTCGGTGTTGGCATCGGCTGACAGCGCGCCGGGCACGGCGAGCAGGCTTGCAGCGGCGGTGGCGGCGAGCAGGCGCGTGGTCAAGGATTGTGAAGACATGGTGATGGCTCCTTCCGAGGCTTTCGGATGTGTTGGATTGACGATACACGCACAGCCTGCGCGCGCAACAGCGACCCTGCGCGGTCTCTCCCCGACACATCGCAGCAGAGCGCCCGGAGACGCCGCGCGTCATCTTTCGCCTCGTGCTTAGCCCGATTTCACAGGCTCGTGCGCGCGGCGCCATGGTTCCGAGGCGCGGGCAAACCAACGGGCCCAAACATACCTCCATGGGATCAGCGCAAGCAGGATTACGACGCCAATGCACTCGAAAAACAGGTTCTGGATGCTTTCTGTCCAACGGTCATACAAGGCGGCTGGCAATGCGATGAGAAGCATCCACAGCGCCTTCCACGAAAGCTCGAAGACCAGCACGGGCAACAGATCAAGCGGATAGCGCAGCCCGAACACACAGAGGATAACAAGCGCGGCCATCATCGATTTTGCCACACCCGTCATCGTCGCCAGGTCTGCAGCTTCGAACAGCAATTGCTGCCAGACAAAGCTGCTAAGACCACGGATGATCAGAAGATAGACCAACCGCAAGGCGATAACGCGCCAGTACGCTACCAATGGCAACTTTGATGGGGACGTCGGCATCGGGCGCTCCTTTGACCTGTTTGATTTGCCGTATTATAACAGCAATACACTATCAGTCAAAGCGCCGGATTGGCGTAATAGTGCCAGGTGAAGATCGCCATCGGGCCTCTGTGCGGAGACCATCGTTCGCCCAGTTTGCGGGTTTCCATTTCCTTGGGCCGCTCCTCCATCCCCAGCAGGCGTTTTACGCCCTCCTGCACCGCTAGGTCCCCGGCGGGCCAGATATCGGCGCGGCCCTCAGCAAAGAGGAGATAAATCTCGGCTGACCAGCGCCCGATCCCCTTGATCTGGGTGAGCTGCGCAATCGCGTCCTCATCATCGGCTGGGATGGCATCAAAATCGAGCACGCCCGCCTCGACCAGCTCGCACAGCGAACGCGCATAGCCCTGTTTCTGGCGCGACAGGCCGCAGGCGCGCAGAGTGTCAAAGTCGCGCTCCAAAACGCATGCAGGCGTGAAGTCGGGGCCCAGTTCCGCCTCCAGCTTGTTCCACATCGACGTCGCCGCCGCGACTGAGACTTGCTGGCCAACGATGGTGCGAAGCAGGGTCTTGTACCCGCGCGCCCGCACCCGCGCTTGGGGATAGCCCACGCGTTCCAATTGCTCTGCCACGCGCCCATCGCTGTTCGCCAGCGCGTCGAGCCCGGCCTTAATCCTCTCAGCGGTCAGCGTCATGGCATCATCCCCGTTGCCTCTTGCAACGGAACCTCCTAGCAGCCGCGCAGTTTGACCGATAGCGCGCTATTTGCGCTCAACCACGAGCAAAGGAAGACACCGCCCATGCCCAAGCTGATCGTCACTAACCGCGAAGGCGAAACGAGCGATATCGAGGTCGAAGACGGCCTGACCGTGATGGAAGCGATCCGCGATAACGGTTTTGATGAATTGCTCGCTTTGTGCGGCGGGTGCTGTTCGTGCGCGACGTGCCACATCTATGTCGACGACGCCGCCTCTGGCACGCTGCCCGAAATGAGCGAGGACGAGGATGACCTGCTCGAATCCTCAGACCATCGCAAGGAAAACTCGCGCCTTGCCTGCCAGGTGCCCTTCACCGCTGAACTTGACGGCATGAAAGTGACTATCAGCCCGGAAGATTAAAGTTGTTTGCGGCGCGCGGGGGCAGGGGTTAATTCCGCGATCATGAACATAACTCAACCTATCGGCGACACGCTCGCTCTTATTGGCAACACCCCGCTCGTTCGGCTCGCCGGGCCGAGCGAGGCGGCGGGCTGCGACATCTGGGGCAAGTGCGAATTCGCCAATCCGGGCGCCAGCGTGAAGGATCGCGCGGCGCTCTACATGATCCGCGATGCCGAAGAGCGCGGCGATTTGAAACCCGGCGGCACGGTGATCGAAGGGACAGCAGGCAATACCGGGATCGGCATTGCGCTGGTCGCCAATGCGCTGGGCTATAAGACGATTATCGTCATGCCCGACAACCAGTCGAAGGAGAAGATGGACACTCTGCGCGCGCTTGGGGCTCGGCTTGTCCTAGTCCCGCCGACCAAATACGCCGATCCGTGCCACTTCCAGCATGTCTCGCGCCGGATGGCCGAAGAGACCGAGGGCGCGATCTGGGCAGGCCAGTTTGACAACACCGCCAATCGCCGCGCGCATATCGAAGGCACCGCGCCCGAATTGTGGGAGCAGACCGACGGCAAGATTGACGGCTTCACCTGCGCCGCAGGCACAGGCGGGACAATCGCTGGCGTTGGCCTGGCGCTCAAAGAGAAGAACCCCGATGTGCGCATCGCGCTCACCGATCCGCATGGCGCAGCGCTCTACAATTACTACGCGCATGGCGAATTGAAGGGCGAGGGCTCTTCAGTTGCCGAAGGGATCGGGCAAGGGCGCATTACCGCCAATCTCGAAGGCGCGGTGATCGACACGCAATTCCGGATCTCCGACGAAGAGGGCCTCGTGTGGGTCCGACGCCTGCTGCGCGAAGAGGGTTTGTGCCTGGGACTGTCCAGCGGGATCAACGTGGCCGGCGCGATCGCACTGGGCCAGCAATTGGTCGCCGAGGGGCGCGAAAACCCGCAAGTAGCGACGATCCTGTGCGACACCGGCTTTCGCTACCTTTCGACGCTTTACAATGCTGAGTGGCTGAGGACGAAGGGGTTGCCGGTGTTTGACTGGCTGGAGACCCCGCCTGAAAGCCCGCCTGAAAGCCCGCCTGAAACCCCGTCTGAAACCCCGGTGGAAACTCTAGCCGAGGGCTGATAAGCTCGGATGCGTTATGGAAACAGGTAATCTGTTTGGGCGATTGGGAGGCACGATGGCGCAAAGCGCCGTGAAGTCTACCGAAAGTGTCGCGCAAGACACAGAGCCGCCCAGCCTTCCGTCTTTTGGCGGGACGCGCGAACAGGCCGTCCAGCGCTTGCAAATAGGGTTG
>JBCBKF010000035.1:0-13716 GCA_038522255.1 Pseudomonadota bacterium | reverse complement strand
CGGAGGTGTTCGGCAACCTCACCATCATCTTCCCCAATCAGGATGAGGATGAGAGCGGCGCTCACGTCAATGTCAGTGGCGCCGGCCTTGCCAAGAACGCGCCCAATCGCACCAACGCTATCCGCTTTCTTGAGTATCTGACCGAGGAAGGCGCGCAGCGCTATTTCGCCAATGGCAACAACGAATACCCTGCGGTTGAAGGTGTCGCGCCCACTTCATTTGTCGAGCAGTTGGGCGAATTTCGCGCTGACACTCTCAGCACCGCGACGATCGGTGCAGGGCAGGCTCGCGCGGTGGCGATCTATGACAAAGCGGGCTGGAACTGATCGGGAGAACCAGCGCATGCCTGCCAAGGGAGGCTATCAGCGCCAAAAGAGGAAACAAGCTTGAAGCGGACGCGCATAAGGTCCATCTGCGCGCCCAATCGAGGCGACCGCTTGCGCCTCTATCCGTTGACTTCAAGGCCCTGCCCATCATGAACATGCCCATCACCGACCGCGACCAGTTCACCGAAAGCACCGCGCTCAGCGTTGAGACGATCACGCATGTCCACCAATGGAACGATGATCTGTTCAGCCTCAAAATGACACGACCTGCCAGCTTTCGCTTCCGCTCTGGCGAGTTCGTGATGATTGGTCTTCCGCAGGAAAACGGCAAGCCACTGCTGCGCGCCTATTCGGTCGCTTCGCCCGCTTATGATGAGGAATTGGAATTCCTCTCGATCATCGTTCAGGACGGCCCGCTTACCTCGCGCCTGCAGCACATCAAACCGGGCGATCCGGTCTATCTTGGCAAAAAACCGACAGGCACGCTCGTCACCGACGCGCTGCTGCCGGGCAAGCGGCTGTTCATGCTGTCCACGGGCACGGGCCTTGCCCCGTTCATGAGCCTGGCGCGCGATCCGGATGTTTATGAGATGTTCGAAGAGGTGATCGTAGTGCACTCGGTCCGCCGCGTGGCCGACCTTGCCTATCGCGACCTCCTCGAAAGCAAGCTGGAGGGCGACCCGCTGCTCGAAGACGATCAGCGCGACCGTTTCATCTATGTGCCCACCGTCACGCGCGAGAGCTTTCGCACACAGGGGCGCATTCAGACGCTGATCGAGGATGGCCGTCTGTTTGAGCAAAGCAACGGCCCTCAGCGCTTTGACCCAGAAAAAGACCGTGTAATGCTGTGCGGATCAATGGCGATGATCAAGGATCACGCCGCTGACCTTGAAAAGCGCGGTTTTGAAGAGGGCGCCAACAACAAGCCGGGCCAATTCGTGATTGAACGCGCCTTTGTGGGCTGACATAGTTCCTCCAGTTTTTGGGGGCATAGTGCAGCAATTCAAAAACCTGTGGGTGTGGATGATCGTGCCGCTGGTGGTGGTGCAAGCGGGCGTTGCCATGGATTATTGGGGCGACTTTGCCCGCAACCCATGGGCGGTGCACGTTCACTACTGGAACGCGACGCTGTGGTACCTTTTCCTGATCTCGCAGCCCTGGTTGTTTGCTAAAGGCAGGATCGAAAGCCACCGTTTCTGGGGCCTAATCGGACTGCTTCTGGCGGGCGCGATGATCCTGCTTTCGGTCGGCCAGTTCAACCGTGACATCTTCTATGCCAACCTGGCACGCGATTTCCCCGAGAATTGGGGTCCGTTCGAGCCGTGGTTCTTCTTCGAGGTGATGATGATAGAAATGGTCTTGATCACGGCCTTCACGATCCAGATCCTTATGGCGATCGTAAAGCGAAAGTCGCCCGAGGATCATGGCTGGTGGATGGCCTCGACCGCTTTCACGCTTATGATGCCGGGGCTGGGGCGAGGTATACAGAACCTGTGGATCGGCCTTTACGGCTTCACTCCTGAAAATGCGTCGGCTCAGACGATCCCGATCTATCTGTGTCAGGCGATCATCATCTCCATGGCGCTCGCCTTTGCGTGGAAGTCCGGCAAGCTCAAGCACCCGGCGACCATCCTTGCGGTGGTGGCGAATGCGGCGCTGTTCGTCTTGGAACCCATTGCCCGATCACCAGCGGTGCAGGCATTTTGGCGCAGTTTGATCGCACACTGATCAGCATGCATATGGCATGGTTGTGTGGCTCTCGCGCTTGCTACGCTTGGCCGCGCGGGCCGCAAAAACCGTATCGTGCCTTGGGCTGAAACTTCGCTTGTCCAAGCAACGCGCCGCTTTGCGACCGACCGGCACAAGATTGGCGGCGAACTGAGCGAAGGCCAAGACTATCCGTGTGTTTGCGAGCTCGCCTGCGCTTCGGCTTCCGCTTCGCGGCGGGCCATTCGTTCCTTGTCGGCCTTGGCGCGATCACTGGCGACTTTTTGCGCCTGATCGGCGAGCGAGCGCCAGGTTTTCTCCGCGCGCAAGTGCCGTTCTTTTACGTTTTGCAGCGTGGCCTGTTTAGCCTCTGCGCTCGCTTCGCGGGCACGGGTGTCGTAAAAATCGAAGGTCTGGCTCACGGTTCGGGCCTCACATGCTGCTGCGGGAAAAAGGCGAGGCCCCCTTGCGCTTTTGCGCAAGGGGGCACGGTGGTGGCTTCCGGTTAGTCGGCCGCCGAAAGGTTGACCGCGCTGGCTTTGCCGTTGCGACCGGTTTCAACTTCGTAGTTGAGACGCTGTTCCTTATCGAGCGTTTGCATGCCGGCGGCCTGCACAGCGCTGATGTGGACGAAGCTGTCGTCCGAGCCATCGTCGGGCTGAATAAAGCCGTAGCCTTTGTCGGTGTTGAAAAACTTTACGGTACCAGTCTTGCTCATATTCGTTCCTTTCGAGAACGTAGGGTTTTGCCGAACCGCGACATGCGGGACGGGGGTGCGTCATATCGTCCAGTGAAAGGAAGTCGTCGTCTGGTTTGCGCCGGGGCCAAATAGGCAAGCGGCGGTTGTCAAAACTCGAAGTCCGTCGCAACTTTCGACGTTAGCCCCACCGCCTTAGAACCATTTCGCGCAAACTTCAAGGAAACCCGCACAGTCCACGTCAAAGGCGGCGTCAGAATTGTTGGCTCAAGCCGGTTTTACGCGAAGAAAAACACCACATTGACCGCAAACACCGCAACCATCGCGGCGCCGATCGGGCGCCCGATCCTCTTGGCAAACCATAGCAGGCCAAGGACAAGGACCGCGCTCGCCGTCAGCAGGATCATCTGTGTGCCTGCCAGATCGCCGGGCAGCGCCTGTGGCGAGATGCTCATGGTCGCGCCGCCGATCAGCAGAATGTTGTAGATGTTGGAGCCCACCACATTGCCAAGCGCGAGGCCCGATTTGCCGCGCAGCGCCGCCGCAATCGAAGCGGCGAGTTCGGGCAAGGATGTGCCAACCGCCACCACCGTCAGGCCGATCACGGTCTCAGGCACCTTGAAGATCGTCGCAAGCGCAATCGCCCCTTCGACCAATGCCTGCCCCCCGGCCACGAGAATGGCGAGCCCTCCCAGAAACTGCGCTCCTGCAATCCACATATTGACCGTGGGTTGCGCCCCCGCCTCATCAAGTGTCGCGGCTCCAGGATAAAGATAGCGCCACACAATATACGCGAGGATCCCTGCGAGCAGCGCCAGGCCGATCCAGCGCGCGCCAAGGCCGCTCCCCGCCAGGGCCCACAGAAGCAGGGTCGCCACAAGCGCCACCGCCGCATCGCGCCGCCCTCCACCGGTAAGCGCAATCGGCATGACCAGCGCGGAAACGCCGAGGATCAGAAGCGTGTTGGAAAGATTTGATCCCACCACATTGCCCCAGGCGATCTGCGGCGATCCTTTGAGCGCGGCCTGAACGCTCGCGACCATTTCGGGCATCGAGGTCGCAAAGCCGACGATGACGAGGCCGGTAAACAGGGTCGAGACCCCCAGCTTCTGCGCAATCCCAACTGCGCCGCGCACCAGCAATTCCCCGCCAAGGGCTAACCCTGCGAGCCCTGCAAGGCTCAAAAGAATCGCGTTCAGCATGGTGGATAGGGCGCTTACAGCAAATTGGTCTGGGTAACAGGCGCAAAACTGCGGCGGTGGAGCGGGGTGGGGCCGTGGAGGCGCAGCGCCTCCATGTGCTCCGCCGTGCCATAGCCCTTGTTGCGCTCCCAGCCGAATTGCGGGTGTGCCTTGGCCGCTTCGATCATCAAGCGGTCGCGGTGTTCTTTGGCAAGGATAGAGGCGGCGCTGATCGCCGGTTCGATCCCATCGCCGCCCACGATGGCGCGCGCTGGCCAATGCCAGCCCTCGCAGCGGCGCTCGGGCGTCTGGTTCCCGTCGATCAACACACTTTGGGGCGGCGATCCCAAGGCCTTCACCAATTCAGCGACGCACCGCGTCATCGCCAGCATGGTGGCCTGGAAGATGTTGACCCGGTCAATCTCGTCGGCGTCGACTACGGCGATGGCATAGGCGCAGCTGGCGCGGATGCCTTGCTCAAGCATGGCGCGGCGCGAAGGCGATAATTTCTTGGAATCGTTCAATCCAGCGGGTACGTCCTCCCCAGACACACCGCCGCCCAGCACGCACGCCGCCGCCACAACCGGCCCGGCCAGCGGACCGCGTCCGGCTTCGTCGACACCGATGACAATCGGCGTTGCGCAACGGGCGGCACCATCCATCCTTTCGGGAGTTACCCCCTTCATGCACACACTCTCCAAATTCAAGGTCGCCTTCTCCCTCCCCGCGCTCGCGCTGGCAAGCTGCGCCTGGGCGCAATCGGGGGAAACCGAAGCGATTCCGGCTGAAGAAGCGGGCTACACGGTCGAAGAAATGGGCACGTTCAACCGCCCGTGGGCGATTGAATTCCTGCCCGGCACAGATACGCTCGCCATCACTGAAAAAGCGGGCACGCTGAAACTGATGAAGACCGGCAGCGGAGAGGTGTCGACAGTCACCGGCATGCCCGAGGTCGCGTTTGGCGGCCAGGGCGGGCTCGGCGATATCGCGTTTCTCCAGAGTGAGGAGGACCGCGAGGATGGTCGAACGATCTATATCAGCTGGGTTGAGGCGGGCGCAGAAGAAGACACTTTCGGGGCCGTCGTGGGCAAGGGATTTCTGACGTGCAATGACGCGACAAATGCCTGCGCGCTCAATGATCTGGAAGTGATCTGGCGCCAGTCGCCCAAGGTGAAAGGGCGCGGGCATTTTTCGCACCGCATCCAGATTTCGCCCGATGGCCAGTATCTCTTCATCGCCAGCGGCGACCGGCAAAAGCAAAAGCCAGCACAGGACCTGACCAACACGATGGGCACGATCGTGCGGCTAAACCTTGATGGGACGCCCGCCGATGGCAATCCGTTTGCCGATCAGGGCGGCGTCACGCGTGAAATCTGGTCCTATGGCCACCGCAATATCCTTGGTCTGGACTTCGCGCCTGATGGCAAATTGTGGGAGATAGAACACGGCCCGGCTGGCGGCGATGAATTGAACCTGGTGAAGCGCAAGGCCAATTATGGCTGGCCCGTGCGCTCGAATGGCGACAATTACAACGGCGTCGATATCCCCGATCACACGGCAGATGATGGTTTTTCCAAACCCGCAATCCACTGGACCCCGGTGATCGCGCCGGGTGACATGATCGTCTATTCAGGCGAGATGTTCTCTCCGTGGAAGGGCGACGCGCTCGTCGCAGGGCTCAAAAGCAAGGCGCTGGTGCGCGTGGAGCTTTACGGCGATGACGCGCGCGAAGTGGGTCGCTACGAACTCGGCGGACGCCTGCGCTCGGTTGAACAGGGGCCCGACGGCAGCATCTGGGTGGCCGAAGACGCAGAAGAAGGCCGACTTTATCGCCTGACAATGTAAAGCGCCCGTATAACAGGACCAAGCATACAGCAGAAACAGAGCTTGCGCCGCCACGCCTTGGCAGGCAGCGCATTCTCGCCTAACCGCCGCTCTCGCCATGGCCAGCACACCACCCTCTTCATCGCCCGATAACGACAATATCGCCAGCCTCATCCCGCTCACCGCTGTCCCTGAGGCGATGGTTGAGGAGCTGCTTGACCGTGTCTTTGGGGAGGATCGCTACGCGCGCACCGCCTATCGTATCCGCGCCGGGATGGAGCGGCTATCTGCCTTCAGCTTTGCCGCGCTTGACGCTGATGAGATGCTGGTAGGTACGATCCAATGCTGGCCCGTGGCGCTGATCGATCCGCAGGCACGCGCGCTGCCGCTGATCATGGTCGGCCCCGTTGCCGTCCTGCCTGAGCGGCAGGGTGAAGGGTTTGGCCAGGGGCTGATGGCGGCGATGCTGGATGCTGAGAGCCGGCTTGCAGCTGATGGGCACACGCCCTTTGCGCAAGTGCTGATCGGCGATGCGGACTATTACGGGCGCTGGGGCTTTTCAGCGGCGCTGACGGGAGGCTGGCGCTGTCCTGGCCCTTACGAAGCGGACCGCCTGCTTGCACGCGGTCCGGCGCTGGCTGCCATGCCGCCTGAAGGGATGCTTGCGCCATGGGCACCGGGGCCCGAAATGACGGAACCGGGCGGGGTAGGCTAACGTTTACATTGCCATGCCTTACAAACCTCCCCCCTACCTTGCCGAAATGACGCTGGCCGAAATTGCCGAAGCGGTGGCGCAGCGCAAATTGCCGCCTGTCGAGCACTGGGAGCCAAAGAAAATTGGTGAGAGCGACATGCGCATTGCCGCAGATGGCACCTGGTTTCACGAAGGCGGCGTGATCCACCGTCCGGCCATGGTGCGTGCATTTTCGGGCCTTCTCACGCGCGATGACACCGGGCAACACTGGCTGCTCAGCCCATTCGAAAAGCTCCATATCGAGGTCGACGATGCCGCCTTCATCGCCACAGATTGCCAACGCAAGGGCAGCGATATCGCGTTTCGCCTTAACACTGATGACGATGTGATCGCGGGGCCGGACAACCCGATCCGCGTCGCGGGCGACCCCGAAGTGCCTGCGATTTATCTCCATGTCCGGCGCGGCTGCGAGGCGCGTCTGAACCGCTCGACCTACAGCCAGCTTGCCGAGATCGCGCTGGAGACGAGCGGGGATGATTGGCTGGTGACGAGCCAGGGCGCCATCTTCTCTCTGATCGCGTCATAAGGGGAGTGCGAAAGCCGGTGGCCGACCTGTTCGATCGCCTTTCACGCGCTTACGCACAGGGCCATGCGCGAGCCATTCCAGACTTGCTGAGCGATGCACGTTTTGCCGATGGCCGCGCAACTCCGGCTGCCGTGCTGATTGCAGTGACCGACCGACCAGAGCCGACCATCATCCTGACCCAGCGCCCACGCGCCATGCGTGATCACCCGGGCCAGGTGGCGTTTCCGGGCGGCAAGATCGATCCGGGCGAAACCGAGGTTGAGGCCGCCTTGCGCGAAGCCGACGAGGAACTCGCTCTGCCCGCGCGTAAGGTGCGGGTCATCGGCGCAAGCGATCCCTACCAGACCGGCACCGGCTTTCATGTCACCCCTGTGCTGGGCGTGGTCCCTCCAGATCTGCCGCTCACACCCAGCCCGGCCGAGGTTGAAGCGTGGTTCGAGGCGCCGCTTGACCTTGTCCTTGAACCATCCAGCTGGACGCAAAACGAGGTCCATTGGCGCGGCGCGGCGCGGCGCTATTTCGAGATGGATTTTCAGGGGTTTCGCATTTGGGGCGTGACCGCAGCGATCATCCTCAATCTGGCGCGGCGCATTGATGTGAGCGCGCTTCGCGATTAACCCCCGGTCGTGATGCCTACAACTTTGCCCAGCGCCACTTGGACGACACGCCCGGGCCTTGCCGCGCTTACGCGCGCGCTGGGCGCGGATTTCGTGCGCTGGGTTGGCGGCGCGGTGCGTGATACGCTGCTGGGCGCGGATGTGCATGATGTCGACGCCGCCACCCGCCACACGCCTGACCGGGTGATTGAGCTGTGCCGCGAGGCGGGGATCCGCACCGTCCCCACAGGGATTGATCATGGTACTATCACCGCGGTATTCGATGACGGCCCTGTTGAGGTCACTACATTGCGCCGCGATGTTGCCACTGACGGTCGTCGCGCGACGATCGCCTTTGCAACCGACTGGCGCGAAGACGCCGCGCGGCGCGACTTTACCATCAATGCGCTTTACGCCGATCCCTCAAGTCTGGCGATTGCGGACTATTTTGGCGGACTGTCTGACCTCGAAGCGCGCCGTGTGCGCTTTATCGGCGAGGCGCAGGAACGCATTGCCGAGGATCACTTGCGAATCTTGCGATATTATCGCTTTCAGGCGCGCTTTGGCGCCCAGCTTGATCCGGTTGCGGAAGAGGCCTGCGCGGCAATGGCGGAAACGCTCAAGGGATTGAGCCGCGAACGCGTTGCCGAAGAGCTGCTGAAACTGCTCGCCCTGCCCGATCCCCATTCGACGATCGCCCGGATGCGCGCGCGCGGCGTGCTGGGTGTGATCCTGCCTGAGACCTGCGCGGTCCATGTCGAAGCGCTTGCGGCGCTGATCGCGGCGGAGGCAGCCCAGGGGATTGCGCGTGATCCGGTGCGGCGGCTCGCGGCCCTGCTCCCCCCCTCGCCCGACATCGCGGCTGCGTGTGCCGCGCGGCTTCGGCTGTCAAAGGCCCAGCGCGCGCGCCTGGTAAGCGCGGCGGAGCGCCTCGCCGCTGACGCCGACAACTCGCACGCGCTGGCATATCGGATCGGGGTCGAGTTTGCGGTGGATCGGCTGCTATTGCTGGGAGAGGATGCACGCGCAATCGCGCGTTTCACCCCGCCCACGCTGCCTATCAAGGGAGGCGAGATTGTCGCGCGCGGCGTCGCTGCAGGGCCCGAAGTTGCACGCATTCTGCAAAAGGTGGAACGCCGCTGGGTGGCCGAAGGCTTTCCGGATCGTGCGCGGATAGACGCTATTCTGACTGAGGAATTGCGCCAGAGCTGAAGCGGGCGAAAACATCGCTCGTTCATCCGGTCTTCAGTTGGAACACCTCACACAAGGATGTGTCACGCATTTGTCACGCCCTTGCCAGACCGGCAAATTGTGCCTTAAGGGAACCTCTCGTGCGTTTCATACATTATAGCGATACGCGCATCCCCCCGGTTTGCGGCCTTCAATGCGGGCTCAAGATGCTCTTGAACCCACCGAAGGCGTGCTGACCCGGCGTATTTTTCGCGCGTTACAAAGCTTCTGGTGCCATGCCGTGTGATCGGCTGGGACCGGCCGGCCTCTCCCGGCTCCGTGCGGCGGCGTGACGTAACCGACGATAAGAATTGATGGAGTGACTTACCTATGAAGCTTGCAAAACGAGCCCTTCTCGCCACAACCTTGGTTGCCGTGCCGTTCGCTGCGAACGCGCAAGATGCGGGCACCACGATCTACAGCCAGGTCGATGACAGCACCGTTGGCACGATCGAAAGCAATGATGGCACCACCGCGATCCTCGACACCGGCGCGTACAAGGCACCGCTGCCGGTCGGCACCTATGCAATGCGCGAAGGCAAGTGGACCGTGAACGCCACCAAAGCGCAGATTGACGGCATGATGGCCGCTGCCGAAGTCGAAGCGCAAAAGAAGCTGGCCGCTGCCATGGCAATTGGCGCGACAGTTAACAGTGCGGACGCGCAATATGCCGGCACCGTTCTGGCGATCGACGCTGCGGCCGATCAGGTCCTGCTCAAGCATGGCGAAGGTCTTGTGAGCCTCAAGCCTGAGCACTTTGCCCTTGATGGCGCTGGCAATCTGACCGCGCTGTACACGCTTGAGCAGCTCGACACCTTTACTACCGTTGTTCCCGAGGGTGCCGAAGTGCGCACCGCCAGCGGCGAGCTCGTCGATTTTGCCGGCACCGGCGCGGCGAAGAGCGCGGGCGCACCGTCCACAGGCACGACCGGCGCGAGCGAATAGACTCTCCCAAGCCTTTCGGCTGAAACGAAAAAGCGCGCGGTGGATTTCCACGGCGCGCTTTTTTCGTTCTGGGTAGGCTGCGTCGGCGTCGACTCGGCCACATTGCCTAATCGAAGCGATTGTCCTTGGGAAAGCCTGTCGGCGGCATCCGCCCCGCCGCGCCGCGCGCGACCTTCCACATGCCGATCTCGGTCTCGGTGCGCGTACGCTCGCCCGAGCCTCCCATCGTCCAGCTCAGCCCGTCCTTGAGCGCAAAAGTAGTCGCGTCGCTTAAGCCGCCATCCCGGTAGCGCTGCAATTGCACGCCCTGTCCGCGCGCCATCACGGGCATTTCGTCAAGGTTGAAGACCACCAGCTTGCGGTTATCGCCCACGGCCGCGACGTGATCGTGCTCGGGCGCGATTTCGCGGATGACTTGCAAGCTTGTGTCGCCTTTGAGGTTGACCACCTGGCGCCCCTTTCGCGTTTCGGCGAGCAGCTCAGCGGTCTCGGCGACAAACCCTTTGCCCGCGGTGGAGGCGAGCAGCAGCCGCCCGCCTTCTTTGTGCACCAGCATCTTGGCGATCGAGCTATCGGGCTCGAGGTCGATCATCGTGCGAACCGGTTCGCCAAAACCGCGCGCACCGGGCAGTTTGTCGCAGCCAAGCGTGTAGAACCGCCCGTTATCCGCTGCGATCAGCAGTTTGTCGGTGGTCTGCGCGTGAAGGATGACGGCGAGCGCGTCGCCCTCTTTGTATTTGAACTCCTGTGCCAGATCGACATGCCCCTTAGCCGCGCGGATCCAGCCCTTTTGGCTCAGCACCACGGTGATCGGCTCTTTCTCGATCATCGCATCCATCGTGAATTCGACCGCGGGCTCGGCCTCTTCGATCCGCGTGCGGCGCGCGCCAAGCTCTGTATCCTCGGCGTAATCCTTGCGCAGTGCGCGCAGGTCTCTCTTCAGCCGCGTACGCTGGCGCGCCGGGCTTTCGAGCAGCTGTTGCAGGTCGTCCCGCTCGGCCAGCAAATCGTCCTTTTCCTGCTTGAGCTGCATCTCCTCCAGCTTGCGCAAGGACCGCAGCCGCATGTCGAGGATCGCATCGGCCTGCCGCTCGGTGAGGGAAAATTCCTCCATCATGATCGGCTTGGGCTTGTCCTCATTGCGGATGATCTCGATCACCCGGTCAAGGTTGAGGAAAGCGATGATATAGCCATCCACCAGTTCCAGCCGCCGCGCGATCTGCTCCAGCCGGTGGCGCGTGCGGCGCTGGAGGATCTCGATCTGCGCTGCGGTCCAATGCTGGAGCAGCTCCTTCAGCCCCATCACCATCGGGGTACGCGTCGCATCGAGCACGTTCATGTTGAGCCCGAAGCGGGTCTCCATGTCCGTCAGCTTGAAGACGCTTTCCTTAAGCAATTCCGTATCGACATTGCGGCTGCGCGGGACCAGAACGATGCGGATGCTCTCATCGCTTTCATCACGGACATCTTCGAGGATGGGCAGTTTCTTGTCGGAAATCGCCTGAGCGATCTGTTCGATCAGCTTGCCCTTCTGCACCTGGTAGGGGATTTCGGTGATGACCAGTTGCCATTGCCCGCCGCCCAGCCGCTCAATCCCGGCAGCCTTGTCTTCTGCCTTGTCCGCTTCGGGAGCCTCGAACATGCCGCGCAGGCGGAAGCTGCCGCGGCCCGTCTCATAGGCCTTGGAGATCACCTCGGCGCTGTCGATGATCTGGCCGCCGGTCGCAAAGTCCGGCCCCTTCATCAGCTCCATCAGCCGGGCGTGCTCGACATGCGGGTTGTCGATAAGTTCAAGAGTAGCGTCGATCACTTCGGCGATATTGTGGCTGGGGATGTTGGTCGCCATGCCCACCGCGATCCCGCTCGCCCCGTTTGCCAGCAGGTTGGGGAACAGGCCCGGCATCAGCACCGGCTCGGTGGTCTCGTTGTTATAGGTCGGGACGAAGTCGACTGTGCCCTCGTCGAGCCCCTCCATCAACTGCATCGCGGTCTTGGTCAGCCGCGCTTCGGTGTAGCGATAGGCGGCCGCGTTATCGCCGTCGATATTGCCGAAATTGCCCTGCCCTTCGACCAGCGGGTAACGCATCGCAAAGGGCTGAGCCAAGCGCACCATCGCATCGTAAGCGGCAGTGTCGCCATGCGGGTGATATTTGGCGAGCACTTCGCCCACCACAGCCGCCGACTTCTTGAATGCGCTGTCGGGCCAGAGTTTCAGCCCGCGCATCGTCCACAAAAGGCGGCGGTGGACCGGCTTCAACCCATCGCGCACATCCGGCAGCGAGCGCGCGGTGATCGTGGAGAGCGCATAGACGAGGTAGCGTTCCGAAAGCGCTGCATCGAAGGGCGCATCGGTGATGAGGTCAAACTCGTCTTCGGGCGGATCGGAATCAGGCGTGTCGGTCGGATTGGACATTCGACCCGCTTAGCAAGCAGCGCGCTGTGCCGGGAGAGGCGTTTCCACAGGGAATGCAGCGCGGCCAGAGAGGGAGGGAAGCTGCGCCATCCGCTTTAACGGGGGACCGGGGACGCGGATGGCGCAGCAAGGGTTAATCGAGCGGGGGAAGCGACGGGTATGGGAGCGGGGAGCTTTAAGAGGAGAGCTGGATCAGAGGGCAGCTCACGCGATCAGGGTGGGACTGGCTGGGATGATCGCATAGGCGAACAGGCCGGCAGACAGCATGATCGAGAAAGCGGCGGCAGCGAGGTTCTGGGTGCTAAGCATGGTCAGGGTTCCTTGAAAGGGAGGCTTGGGCAAGGGACTTGCAGGCAGGGGCGTCTTGCCGATCAGGCGAAGACGGTGGGGCTGGCGGGGATGATGGCGTAAGCGAAGAGGGTGGCCGAGATCACAATCGAGAAAGCGGCGGCGAAGGCGTTGTTGGCGGTGTTGGTCATGAACATTTTGGGTCTCCTGGAATTTCGTTTTAGCGTGGAGCGGGACCGTCCCGCTTCATGCCAAATACTCTGCAGGCACCGTGCCAAACTTGAAAAACGGCAGAAAACGGGGATTTCTTCCGCGGTCGCTCAGCCTTAAAATGAGCCCGATGCGCACACATAGGAGAATTTCCCAAATTGTGGGATTTTCGTTTACCTGAGGTTCAGGAAGACAATCAGGTGCCTGCGCCCGCGCCTGTACACAGCGCGCCTAGATCCCGCGCGCGTCGGTGCTTTCCACGGGCACACTCACGGTCAGCCCGTTCATTTCCGGGGTCAACTCAATCTGGCAGGCGAGGCGACTGGTGCGCCGCACGCCGGCCGCGAAATCGAGCATGTCTTCCTCTTCTTCAGAGGAACGCGGCAGCGCGTCGAACCACTCGGCTGCAACAACGACATGGCAGGTCGAGCACGCCATCTGCCCCTCGCACGTGCCCTCCAGCGCGAGGCCAGCCGCCTGGCCGACGCGCAAGAGAGTGTCGCCCGCCTGCCCGGTGGTCACAACCGCTTTGCCGCGCGGATCGATAAAGGTGACGCTGACGTCCGCCATGAGTGGCCCTAGATTGCCTGTTGATGCACCGCATTATTGATGGATTTGGCAGCCTCTTCAAGCTCTTCAAACGTCGTATACCGGCCAAAGCCCAGCCGGATCGAGGATTTGGCTTGCCGGTCGCTGAGCCCGATCGCCTTGAGGACATGGCTCGGGCGGCCCGATCCGCTGGCGCACGCGCTGCCGGCGGAGAACATCACATTGCGCACCTCGGACATCAGGCGGCTCACATCTAGGCCCTGCCTTCGGATGTTGAGATTGCCGCGCCAACGCGCTTCGTCGCTGCCGTTGAGCGTCCAGTCCGCAAACAATTCGCGCGCGCGGGTCCAGAGCGCTTCGATATACGCAGCGTCCTCTTCCATCCGCTCTTGCGCCAAGGCCGCTGCGGCGCCGAACCCGGCGCACAAAGCAGGCAAGAGCGTGCCCGAGCGAAGGCCCGCCTCCTGCCC
>JBCBKF010000034.1:0-13763 GCA_038522255.1 Pseudomonadota bacterium | reverse complement strand
AATCGACGCATTCGCGCTTGCGAGGGCGACCAGAGCCCAGCCAATTTTGCAAAGCGTCCGCAACATGTCTTATGGTTTAAACGCAAGGGGTTAAGGCCTCGCTTATGGGCGTTCATTTTGGCGCCAGAAACCCTCGCGAGATATCAATTTAGTCATGTCTGCTTCACGGGCCACAGTCAGGGTCGTTTCACCAGTGCCCGCATAGGAAATGCCTGCTCGAGGCGGGCCTCTGCAAGTGCACCCACGGCATTGGCCAAGCCAGTTTGATCACCTACGATGAATCAGAAGAAGTGTCTTTTACACCCTCAACTGACTGGGAAAAGCGATCTAAGCTAAGAGACTTTCAAGGGTCTTATTATACGGTTTTCGAAGCGATCACTTTGCAACATGCCATAGGCTTTCGGATCCGAATAATGGAGGCAGCGCGAGACCGCGATGCCAGATGTGTCGCGCGCAGCCATTTGTCGGGGTTGCGTTCCAGCGCTCTGACTCGCGCGCTCACATATCCAGCTTTGGGCTGGAACGACTTCAGCAGCTGGCAAGACTGTTGTATGTCAGGATAAATTGGTGGACGCACTAGGGTTCGAACCTAGGACCCGCTGATTAAGAGTCAGCTGCTCTACCAACTGAGCTATGCGTCCACACCGACAATGCCGGAGCGCCCGAACTGCGTGACTGCTGCCATGGTCGAATCGGGCGAGGCGCTGCAAATAGCGAGCTGCGCGTTGAGATCAAGGTTTCATTGGCGATTTACTGGCGCGCCCGATCGGCTTTAGCCGCCAGCGAGGCCACCGCGCGGCGCATTCTGGTTCCAGCGGTTGACCATCATCAAAGCGCCAATGCAGATCATGTTGGTCAGCATGGAAGACCCGCCATGGCTCATGAACGGCAAGGGAATTCCCACGACAGGAGCCATGCCCATCACCATCATCAGATTGACGGCGATGTAAAAGAAGATCGTTGCGCTCATGCCTGCGGCCAGAAGGTTGGCAAACCGGTCCTTGCTCTCCCGAGCAACCCTCAGGCCCCAGCGCAAGATCACGGTAAACACTGCGAGCACGAACAGGCCGCCCATCAGCCCCCATTCCTCCGCCATCGTGGCAAAGACAAAATCGGTATGCGGTTCGGGCAAATATTGCAGATGGCTCTGTGATCCGTTGTTAAAGCCTTTTCCAAATATACCACCAGAACCAATTGCAATCTTTGACTGGTTGATGTGGTAACTCGCGCCCAGCACGTCCGCTTCGGTGTCGAACATGGTGAGGATGCGGCGCTGCTGATATTCCTTGAGCCCGAGATAGAAGATCAGCGGAGCCGCCGCCGCCGCTGCGAGCCCGGCGCCCAGAAACCAGCGCATGGGCAGCCCTGCAAGAAGCATCACTACGCCGCCGCCAAACACGATGGCAAGGCTCGTGCCGAGATCCGGCTGCATCAGCACAAGGCCCACCGGCATCGCGACCAATGCACCCGGCACAAACAGCGCGCGCCAACTGATGACCATGCTGACCGGCAGGCTGGAATAGAACGAGGCAAGCGTGACCACGATCACCGGCTTCATCAGTTCGGAGGGCTGAAGCACCATGAAACCCAGATCGAGCCAGCGCTGACTGCCGCCACGAAGCGCGCCGATTGCTTCAACCGCAATAAGCATCACGAGCACAATGACATAGGCGGGGTAGGTCAGGAATTTTACAAGATCGCGGGGAAAGGCCGAAATGATGAGTGCCATCACCAGAAACA
Source organism: Pseudomonadota bacterium (assembly GCA_038522255.1). Taxonomy (GTDB): domain Bacteria; phylum Pseudomonadota; class Alphaproteobacteria; order Sphingomonadales; family Sphingomonadaceae; genus Erythrobacter. The sequence continues at coordinate 12,023 of JBCBKF010000034.1, read as the reverse complement.
CGCCAAAACGCACAAGGTGCGAACTGGCAAAGGGTTGCATTGATCCGCCCGCCGCTGAAAACAGGACGGCCGCGCCGAACGCCACCAGCGCGAACAGTGGGATCAGCATCCCCCAGGGCTGGCGCGCAATGGGGTAGGGGATTATCCCGGCGCGCTCAGCCCTCATTCCTCGCCCCCGCTCAGGTCAAGCGCGGTGGGTGGAGGGGTACCGGAGGCGGTCTGATCGGCGCGCGGCACGATGGCGTCGTTTGCGATGGCTTGCGATTGCTGCGCGGCGGCGCGCGCTTCGGCTTCGACCTGGTCGAAGATGTCTTCGTCGCGGCGTGGGGCAGGGGTGACGTTGGCTCCGCGCGCCGCAGCATAGGCGGCGTAGCGCTTGTTGAGGCGTTCCTGAGCGGTGCCGCCCCATTGCTGCTCCAGCGCCTTGAGCGCTTCCAGCCCTTTAGCCGGATCGAACAGGAAGGTCATGACATCGCGCGCAATCGGATAGGCTGAGCCGGATCCGCCGCCATGTTCAATGACGACCGCGCCGGCATATTTGGGTTTGTCAAAGGGCGCAAAGAACACGAACAGGCCATGATCGCGGTACTTCCACGGACCGCTGCGTCCATCGGAAACGCTGAGCGAGACGACCTGTGCTGTCCCGGTCTTGCCCGCGATCTTGATCCCCTCAAGCGGCAGCCGCGCACGGCGCGCCGTGCCGGCGCCGTTGACGACATCGCTCATCGCCTGGCGAACAAAACCGGTGTATTCGTCTTTGAAGCCAAAGCTGGTGGGGGCGGGCAACTCAGTTTCCATCACCAGGCGCGGATTGACCACATTGCCCGTCGCCAGCCGCGCTGCCTGAACCGCCAGTTGCAGCGGGCTGGCAAGGTAATAGCCCTGACCGATCGAGGCGTTGACCGTATCGTATGGCTCCCATGGGCGGCCGAATTTTTGTTCTTTCCATTCAGGACGCGGGACCGTGCCATAGAACTGGCTGTTCACCGGCAAGGAGAATTGCTGCCCCATGCCAAAGCGGTCTGCCATCTGCGCGACCTGATCAAAGCCAACTTGCTGGGCAAAATGATAGAAATAGCTATCACAGCTTTGCGCAATGGCGCGTTTCATGTCGACGCGGCCGTGATTGGAGTGACAGCGGAAAAAGCGGTTTCCGATCCGCCGCCCGCCACCACAAATGATGCTTTCCTGAGGATCGATGCCGGCCTCCAGAAAAGCCATGCAATGCATCGGCTTGATCGTTGAACCAGGGGGATAAAGTCCTTGCAGCACCTTGTTGCGCAGCGGCACGCGCTCATCTTCGCGCAGCATTGCGTATTCCACGCGGCCAATCCCGTCGGAGAAACTGTTGGGATCAAAGCTGGGCATGGATGCCATGCACAAAAGATCGCCGGTTTCGCAATCCATCACCACGACAGAGCCGCTTTCAAGCCCGATCCGGCGCGAGGCGTAATCCTGCAGCGGCCCGTCTATCGTCAGCTTGACGGGGTCGCCCTGAATGTCTTCGCGGCTTTCCAGATCGCGGATGATGCGGCCCGATGCGGTGACTTCGACCCTCCGCGCACCAGGCACACCGCGCAATTCCTGTTCAAACTGCTTTTCCAGGCCATCCTTGCCGATCTTGTAACCCGGCGTCACCAAAAGGGGGTTGCGATCCTCTTCGTCATATTCCTCCGCATTGGCGGGGCCGACATAGCCAATCAGATGGCCAACCGAGGGGCCGATGGGATAAAAGCGCGAAAAGCCGCGCTGCGGGACGACCCCCTGCAGATCGGGCAGCCGAACGCTCAGCGCGGCAAATTGCTCGTAATCAAGGCCGCTGGCGACTTCGACCGGCTGATAGCCGCCGGACACTGCCACTTCTTGCTGAATGTCTGCGATGCGGCTTGGCTCCAGCGCGAGCAGTGTTCCGATTTCCTCGATCATCGCGTTGGGTTCGCTGAGGCGCTCAGGAATGACATCGACGCGAAAGTCGGCACGGTTGGAGGCGAGCGGCGCGCCGTTGCGATCCAGTATCCAGCCGCGGCGAGGAGGGATGAGCGAGAGATTGACCCGGTTGCTTTCGGACTCCAGCCGGTATTTCTCGTTCTCCGCGATTGCTAGATAACCCATCCGAACCGCCAGCAGAACTGCAACGCCGCCCTGGACCGTGCCGATCATGACACTGCGGCGATCGAACGTGTTCTTGAGTGTGGATGCATTGATGAGCGAGGCGCGCCCGCTCAGCCCACGTTTGGAAAACCAGTTCCTCACCCGATCCTCCGCGAACGCGACAGACGGAAGCGATCAAGCCTGGAGATGATCTGAGCAACAAAGGGATACAGCAGGATGGCAAGCGCGATTTGCGGCACAGTTGCCGCCACCAGAGGCCCGGTTAAAGAGCTGCCCGACACCACCATTGCGCTCAAAATGTATACCGCGGACCCTAGACTGGCAGTGAACCAATCCTGAAAAAAACCGCGCCAGGGAAATCGGCTTTCGATCAACTCCAGCACGATCATGACGAGTGACCAAAGCAAAATGCCGCTTCCGAAAGGCTGGCCGCTGAACAGATCGTCAAACGCGCCCAGCGGAACGCCGACCCAGATGGGAAAGACGCCCGGGCGCATGATCCGCCAGCCCAGAAGCATCAGGAACCCCATGGGAGGCGCCAACGGCATGATATCGGCCAGCAAAAGGACCGGCAGGAAAGAGGCCAGCATTACCGTCGCATAAGGCACCGATGCAGCGCGCCACGGGGACCGTGCGCGGTTGATGCGATTGCCATAGCGATCAGCGCGCGCGGAAGGGGCCAGCCGCTCCATCAGTTACCGCCTCCGGGAAGCGCGGGAAGGAGATCATTTTCAGCCGTGTCGATGCGCTCTTCTACCGGTACGCGCGCCGCGCTGACTGCAAGTGCTTCAAACACAGGTTCCACATTCACGAAATCGGTGGCCGAAGGCTCTGCGATCAAGCGCGCGAGCCCGCCATCAGGGGTGAGCTCGGTCAGCACCGCAACCGCGACGCCGGGCCGGTAATAGCCGCCAGCGCCGCTGGTCACGAAAATATCACCTTCCTTGAGCGGGTTGAGCCCCAGATTGATCAGGCGCACGCGCAAAAAGCCATCGCCGCGCCCTTCAGCAAAGGCGACGGTGTCATCCGATGCGCGGCGCACTGGCAAAACGCTTTCGGTATCAGTCAACAGCAGCACACGTGCCGAGCGCCGCGCCACTTCAAGCACCCGCCCGACAACGCCGCGCGCAGAGCGGACCGGCATTCCGACCTCGATCCCGTCGACCCGCCCCACGCCCAGATAGGCAAAGCGCCGCGAACTGGTGGCGCTGGAGCCGATCAGACGCGTCGTTGCGACCGGCTCTATCTCGCCTTCAGCGAGCGCCAACAGCGCCTTGAGCCGGTCGTTTTCGGCCGCCACCGATTGCGCTTCAGCGAGGCGGATCCGCGCAATCTCTACCTCTTCGCGCAGTGCGGCGTTTTGTTGGCCCGCATTCCAGTAGGCAGAGATTGTATCAGCCACGCTGCCAGAGCCTGATCGCACTGTCGCGCTCGCTCCGCCAACTGGGGATACGACGTCCTGTGCTGCGCCACGCAGGGGGGCAAGAGCGCTCGGCTGCCACAAGGAAAGCGCGAGCAAGGCAAGTCCAAACAACGCGCCCAAAGTCGCAAGAATGTACCCGGTGAAGACCGAGTATTGCGCTTTCTTCGAAAAGCCGGATCGGCGCGAGGAAGGCGGCGCCATGGCTTCTAGTCCCCTTGTCTAACGACCTCCTATGGCTTGAAGGCCCGGCTCCAGCTTAAGCCGTCATCAATACACCGCGATAGATCGGATCTTCCATCGCCCGGCCTGTGCCGATCGCAACACAGGTGAGCGGGTCTTCCGCAATCGAGACCGGCAGACCGGTTTCTTCGCGCAAGTGTTCATCCAGGCGCCGGATCAGCGCGCCTCCGCCGGTGAGGACGATGCCCTGATCGACAATGTCTGCGGCGAGCTCGGGCGCGGTGTTTTCAAGCGCGATGCGCACGCCCTCGACAATGGCGCCGATGGGTTCAGACAAGGCTTCAGCCACATGTGCCTGGTTGATGGTGATCTCTTTTGGCACGCCGTTGACGAGATCGCGGCCCTTGAGCGTGATGCTCTCGCCCGCACCATCGTCGGGGACCATAGCGATACCGTAATCTTTCTTGATCCGCTCGGCTGTGCTATCACCGATCAGAAGGTTGTGGTGACGGCGGACATAGGAAACGATCGCTTCGTCCATCTTGTCACCGCCGACACGGACTGAGCGCGAATAGACTTGTCCGCCGAGGGACAAGACAGCGACCTCGGTCGTGCCGCCGCCAATATCGACGACCATCGAACCGACAGGCTCGGTCACCGGCATATCGGCGCCAATGGCAGCGGCCATGGGTTCAAGGATCAGATGCACCTCGGACGCGCCTGCATTGGACGCCGCATCGCGAATGGCGCGCTTTTCGACCGAGGTGGAGCCGGAGGGCACGCAGATCACGATCTCGGGATAGCGGAAAAGATTGCGCTTGCCGTGCACTTTGCGAATGAAGTGCTTGATCATCTCTTCGGCGATTTCGATGTCGGCGATGACGCCATCGCGCAAGGGACGGATCGCTTCGATCGTGTCCGGCGTCTTGCCCATCATCATCTTTGCATCATCACCCACGGCTTTGACGCGCTTGATGCCGTTGATCGTTTCAATCGCGACGACGCTGGGTTCGTTCAGGACTATCCCCTGGTCCTGCACATAGACCAGTGTGTTGGCGGTGCCGAGGTCAATCGCCATGTTCTGGGAACCGAATTTGAAGAGGTTGGCAAAGAAGCTCATGATTATGATTTTTTCCGTGGTGGGCCGAGCCGATAGGTGGCGCGAAACTCTTGGGGGCAGGAAACGCTCCGGGGGGCCCCGCCCAAAGCCGTCTCCCGCAGGCTACAACGCCTCTGACGCCTAGCGAAACCTTGTCAAAAAGGCCAAAAAATTTGTTGACTGAAATGGTAATTATGCACGGCTGCTCTCGAATTTGCGGTCGCTGACCTTTAGCGTGAGACCAATGCCGTGCATTCGCCGCCTTCCTTCCGACCTTGTTAACCGCATCGCTGCGGGCGAAGTGGTTGAAAGGCCAGCGGCTGCGCTCAAGGAACTGGTCGAGAACGCCATTGATGCAGGCGCTGGGCGAATCGGTGTTACGTTGGCCGATGGCGGCTTGACGCGCCTAGAGGTGACCGATGATGGCTGCGGAATGGGCGCCGATGACATGCATCTGGCGCTTGAGCGGCACGCAACCTCCAAACTTCCCGATGATGCAATCGAGCGCGTGGCGACCTTGGGTTTTCGCGGAGAGGCCTTGCCATCGATTGCCAGCGTTGCGCGTCTGACAATTGAAAGCCGTCCGCACGAGGTTGAGGCGGGCTGGCGCTTGGTCGTCGATCACGGTGAGCAATTGTCCAACGCGCCCGCTGCGCTGCCGCCGGGCACGCGCGTCAGGGTTGAAGAGTTGTTCGCCAAAGTGCCCGTGCGCCGCAAATTCCTGCGCACCCCGCGCAGCGAGTACATCGCCTGCCTCGACGTGGTGCGCCGGCTTGCGATGGCGCGGCCCGATATCGCCTTTACGCTTGAGAACGCATCGGGCGGCAAAGTGCGCAAGGCGCTCGCCACGCAAGGGTCCGAGGACCTTGCAACCCGCGTCGCCCAGATCATCTCGCGTGACCTCAAAGACAACGCCGTCGCCATTGATGTTGAGCGCGATGGGCCGCACGGCGAAATGCGCCTTACAGGAATTGCAGGCCTGCCAACCTATAATCGCGGCGTGGCCGATCACCAATATCTCTTCGTCAACGGGCGGCCGGTGAAGGACAAATTGCTGGTCGGTGCGGTGCGCGGGGCGTATTCGGATATGCTTGCGAGGGATCGCCACGCCGTGCTGGCCCTGTTCCTCGAAATTCCTGCGCAGGATGTCGATGTGAACGTTCACCCGGCCAAAACGGAAGTGCGCTTTCGCGACGCAAGGGGCGTGCGTGGCTTTATCGTTTCCGGCTTGCGCCAGGCGCTGGCGACCGGTGACCGGCGCTCGGCGCAAGGACCCGACCGCGCCGCGATGGAGCGTTGGCAGGCCGAACCTGTCCGCGCCGAGCCTGCGCCCGCACTGCGCTCCATCTTTGAAGGTCGCGACTGGTCTGCGCCGACATCGCGCGTAAGCGAAGCCAGACCGCAATGGAACGCGCCCGCGTCATCCGGTGCGCTGCCTCACGGACGCGCTGAAGAGGCCGTGCCCGCAGCGCAAGAGGCGCACGAATATCCGCTCGGCATTGCCCGCGGGCAGGTGGCTGAGACCTATATCGTTGCCGAAAGCGCAGACGGACTGGTGCTCGTCGATCAACACGCCGCGCATGAACGCCTGGTCCTGGAGCGGTTGAAGCAGGCGGGGGCGGGCGACGCCGCGCAGCGCAGCCAGGCGCTGCTGATCCCGGACGTTGTCGAGCTGGATGAGGTCGATTGCGACCGGCTCGAAGCAGCGGCTGACGGGCTTGCCCGATATGGCCTCATGGTGGAGCGCTTTGGGCCGGCGGCCATGCTCGTGCGTGCCGTTCCCATGGCGATTGCCAAAGCGGACACTGTCAAGCTGCTGCGCGACCTAGCCGATGACATCGCCAAGCACGGTGCCCAGGAGGAAAGCGGTTCGCTGCTACTGGCAGAGCGGCTCGAATACGTTCTGGCGACCATGGCCTGCCATGGTTCGGTAAGAGCAGGGCGGGTGCTCTCGGTAGCAGAGATGAACGCGCTGCTGCGCGAAATGGAGGCAACCCCGCGCTCGGGCCAGTGCAATCACGGGCGGCCCACATGGGTGAAGCTGAGCATGGAAGACGTCGAGAAACTGTTCGGGCGGCACTGACGCGCAAACCCCGATTTTTTGTGCATAAATCCCGTTGGCATTCCTTTGGTATTGCCCTTAGAAATCTGTTTGGGAAAACAACAGGGGGATCGACCTATGCTTCGTGCTTTCACGTTTCTTTGGGCCTATTTGCTGCTGCTTACAGCGCCAGCCATGGCGCAAGACCCGGCCACAGAGGGTTTACCACCAGAAATTGTGGAATTGCTCGAGCGGCTTGATCCGCAATCGGGCAAGGTTGATCTGCCTGCCGCCAACGCCACGCTTGATCTGGCAGAGGACTATATCTTCTACGACGAGGGTGACGCGCGCGAGATCATCACCGTGCTGTGGGGCAATCCGCCACAGACCGCGCAGGGGGCACTCGGCCTGGTGATGCCTGCTGGAAGCAGCCCGATGTCAGACGCATGGGGCGCGGTCGTCTCTTTCGAAGAGACGGGATATGTCTCGGACGATGACGCAGCCGACACCGATTACGATGAAGTGCTTGCCTCGTTGCAGGAAGGCACACGCCAATCGAACATACAGCGCGCCGCTGCTGGCTATCCAGAGATCAACCTGATGGGCTGGGCTGAAAGCCCGAATTACGACCGGGCGACACATTCGGTTGTATGGGCACAGGATCTGGCCTTCAGTGACTCCGATGCCCGCACGCTCAATTACGATGTACGCACATTGGGGCGCTACGGCGTCCTGAGCCTGAACCTTGTGTCCGCATTGTCGGACTTGCCGGAAATCCGGGTAGCGGCAAAGGATTTCGCGACCCATGCAAGCTTTAACGAAGGCGCGCGCTATCAGGACTTTGACCCGTCGACCGATGCGACCGCTAATTACGGTGTTGCCGGGCTGATCGCAGGCGGCGCCGGAGCGGCGGCGTTAGCCAAAAAAACTGGCTTTCTCGCCATGATCTTCGCCTTTCTCGCCAAATTCGGCAAGTTCATCGCGATTGGCGCGGTGGTGCTTTTCGGTGCGGCGTTCGGCCCGATCAAGCGTATGCTGGGCTTTGGCAAGGATGAGGAAGAGGAATATTATGAGGAGGAGTGGACGGAAGAGCCAGCCAAAGACGCTTCTTCAAGTGACCTCGCCGCCGAGGCAGAGACCGAGGCTTCCAAGCCGTGATTCTGGAGATCTGACTGCGGTCGTTAGCTCGGTCTTATGGGTTGGGCTGCCGACTGCCGTCTGGTCCGGAGTAACTGTTTTCAGCTCTACCTTATCGTTTTGGATAAAGACCTGGCCTATGTTCTTTGTCTTGCTCTGACGCCGGTTTTTTCGAAGCAAGCAAATGTGAGCTTGGGGCGCGAAGGCTGGCCGACAGGTGCGTCATCTGCCGGCCAGCAATATCGTCGGTTGCAGTTTATCCGGTGACGCTCGTCATGCCACCGGGATCGCTGCCTTCCGTTGCTTCAGCTTCCGGGCTGCCTGCCGGGTCGACGTATTCCTGATAGGTGCCGCTTTCATCCACAGGCTTCGGTGACTCTTTAAACTGATCGGGAAGAGAACTGGCTTCAATAGCTTCAAAAGAACGCAGGCCGACGTAATCATGGTCTGTGACGCTACCGCCGCTGACGTGGGAAATCTCTCTATTCGTCAATACTCTCATCGTGGTTCTCCTAATCCCATCCAGGTACTTGATAAACAGCGTCCTCGCTGTGTGTCAAATACATGCGAGATAAGAGGATAGATTTATGCGATTTAATAAGTTTAAGCCTAGGATCTCAGACGACCGGTATCAAACATTAAACTTGAACAGCATGACATCGCCGTCCTGCACCAGGTATTCCTTGCCCTCCTGGCGCAGTTTGCCAGCTTCGCGCGCGCCCGCTTCCCCGTTCAGAGCGATGTAGTCCTCGTACGCAATCGTCTCAGCGCGGATAAAGCCTTTTTCGAAGTCGGTGTGGATTTCTCCTGCGGCTTGCGGGGCCTTGGCGCCGACGGAAAAGGTCCAGGCGCGCGATTCCTTGGGGCCTGCGGTGAAGAAGGTGTTGAGCCCCAGCAGCGTGTAACCAGCGCGGATCACCCGGGCGAGGCCGCTTTCGGTCAGGCCAAGGGCTTCTAGATACTCCGCGCGGTCCTCCACTGGCATCGCGACCAGTTCGGCTTCGATAGCGGCGGAGACGACGACAGCTTGCGCGCCCTCGGCCTCGGCTTTGGCAAAGACGGCTTGCGACAGCGCGTTGCCGTCAGCAGCCTCTTCCTCCGCGACATTGCACACGTAGAGCACCGGCTTGGCGGTCAGCAATTGCGCCTGTTCGAAGGCTTTGGCCTCTTCGTCATCCTTAGGCTCGGTGAGGCGCGCGGGCTTGCCTTCGCGCAGCAGCTCAAGCGCCTGGCCCAGAACGCTGGCGAGGATCTTGGCTTCCTTGTCGCCCGCTGTGGCGCGCTTGGCTGCATTGGGCACGCGCTTTTCAAGGCTTTCGAGATCCGCGAGCATGAGCTCTGTCTCAACCACTTCAGCATCGGCAATCGGATCGACCTTGTTGGCGACGTGCTGAATGTCGTCATCCTCAAAGCACCTCAGCACATGGACGATTGCATCGACCTCTCGGATATTGCCGAGGAACTGATTGCCCAGACCTTCGCCTGCGCTCGCGCCTTTGACAAGCCCGGCAATGTCGAAAAAGCTGAGCTGGGTGGCGATGACCTTGGCGCTCTTGGCGATGGCGGCGATCTTCTCAAGCCGCTCATCGGGCACCGCGACCTGACCAACATTGGGCTCGATTGTGCAGAACGGGTAATTGGCCGCCTGCGCGGCCTGCGTTTCGGTGAGCGCGTTGAAGAGAGTGGACTTGCCCACATTGGGCAGACCCACGATACCACATTTGAAACCCATGATTATTCCTTGGCACCGTCGTGTGTCACCGTATCGATGCGCCAGGGTGGGAAGCGCCGGGTCTCGCCAGCCTTGAAAAGGCACAGCGGGTTGCCGGCGGGATCGTAGAGGCGCGCCTCGCGCCAGCCCCAGCTTTGATCGACAGGATCGAGCGTGAAAGTCAGGCCCGCCCCTTTGAGGGTTGCCACGGTTTCGTCAAGCGTCTCGACCTCGAAATAGACCATGGTCGTGGGCGCGCCGATCGCTTCGACGGCGTGAAGCGATAGTGTTTCCCCGCTGGGCGTTTCGAATCTCGCGTAACGCGGCGGCGCATCGACAATATGTATAAGACCAAGCGTCTTGTAAAACGCCACAGATGCCTCGTAATCCGTGCACCCAACCGTGACCTGATTAAGCTGCATCACGCGTTGTGGACCGCCTTGATCCATGGCCCATAGGCTGATGCGCCCAGCCACTCGGTCTGCACTTTCGCGGTCAGCTCGTTGAGCGGCAATTGCGGTTTCAAGCCCGGATGCACAGCGCGGCGAAGCGGGCGCGTGCCGGGCGGCATGGAGATTACCTCGGCCATGGCGCGAGGCACATCCATCGGGTCTGTGCTGCCGCCCCCGGTGCGCTGACCAAGCTGTGCGATAAGGGCGGTGTAACCGTCAAGGTGCCTTTCGTCCGCGCGTTCGAGCAAGCGCATGGCGTTCTCGTTCGCATTCTTCCAGATCATCGTTGGATAGCCGCCGGGCTGGATGATTGTCACATCGATACCGTGGGGCACCAATTCGTAGGCGAGCGACTCGCTCATCGCTTCCAGAGCGAACTTCGTGGGCGAGTACTGGCCATAGGCAGGAACGATCACCTTGCCGAGCTGCGAGGAGACATTGATGATAAGGCCACTTTTGGTCGCGCGCATGGCGGGAAGGACAGCGCGCGCCATCCGGTGCGGCCCGAAGACGTTGGTTTCGAACATGTGGCGTGTGGCCTCCATGTCCTGGATCTCAACCGGGCCCCCATAGGAAATGCCGGCATTGTTGATGAGAACGTCGAGCGTGCCCCCGGTCGCGTCGAGCGCTTGCGCGACGCCTGCGCCCACCTGATCATCGGAGGTAACGTCGATCTCGATCACAGCGAGATCAACGGCGTTGTCGGCTGCAAAGGCGCGCAGCGCTTCGGCCTCGGGCCGCGGCACGTTGCGCATCGTGGCAAATACCTTGGCTCCGCCGCGCGCAAAGCTCTCCGCAGCAAGGCGTCCAAAGCCGCTGGAGCAGCCGGTGATAAGCACGCTCTTGCCCGAAAGATCGGGCGTGGCTTTCACCTGGTCCACCTGCGCAAAGCTGGCGGTGGCAGCGAGCGCGCCGGTGGCGGCGACGCCTGTCAAAAGGCTGCGGCGGTTGATCTGGCTCATTGGTCCTCTCCCGGTGCATTGTCTCTGCCAGGCAGGCTCTCACGCGCAGCCCCGGCTTGCAAGAGTTCACCGGGTTCATTTTCAGGTTCGACTTCTTCATGTTCGTCAAAAATGCCGAAGCGGTGAAGCGCCTCTTGCAGCGCCCAGATCGCGTAGACGTCATATACAGCGTGGCCGATTATGACAGTCAGCAGGCTGCCGTTTGCCCAATAGATCCCTCCGAACAGGCAGCCGATGACGAAAATGAGCGCGCTGTTGATGGGTTTTGCAAAGTGGATCGCAGCGAACAATGCGGAAGACAGCGCCAGCGCAAGGGGGAGGGGAGTGTAATCGCCAAACAGTGTTTGAAAGCCGCCCCTGAACAAAGCCTCTTCTCCCACTCCGGCGCAGATCGAAATGATAACAATGGCGCTGAGCGATATGCGGTTCTTCAGAAACGGGTATTGCCTTGCCTGGGAACGCACCAGCCATTCAGCGAATTTGGGGAAGGCCAGCGCAAGTGCGGCACTCAGCGCGATCAAAGCCGTCGCAAGGGCGAATCCAGCGCCCACCTCCCACCAGGCGAAGGTAACAAAGCTGGCCTCACTGCGATCGGTCAGGCTCCACAGCCCCCAGCCCAGAGCCGCGAACACAATCGCTTGGACAGCGATCAATGTCAGCACCTTTGGCAACGGCATCTCCAGCGCCGTGCGCGCTCGGCTCATTGCAACCTCAGCGCGACATCGTTCATAAAGCGCACGTCATCGCCCTTGCTAAGCCAAGGTGCTTCAGCCGCAATCGCGCCGATCATGTCGGCTAGCGGGTCCATCTCCACCTTGGCGTAATTGCCGAGCACATGGCCATGGACGCGGTCCTTGTGTCCCGGATGGCCGATGCCGATGCGCACACGGCGAAAGTCCTTGCCAA
>JBCBKF010000033.1:0-13819 GCA_038522255.1 Pseudomonadota bacterium | reverse complement strand
GACCCGCAGCGATCTCGTCTTCGGAAAGCCCGCCGCTGCCGTCTGTATCCAGCCGCTCAAACATCTTCGTTTGACGCTCTGCACGGCGGGCGGCGCGTTCGGCTTCGCGCTTTTCGCGGGCGGCGGTCATTTCTTCAGGGCTGATTTCGCCGTCCTGGTTTGTGTCGGTTTGCCCAAAACGCAGTTCGGCGCGAGCTTCGCGATCGTCCTTGCTGATCGCGCCGTCATCGTTGGCGTCCATTATTGCAAAGCGCTCTGCCGCGTGCATTTTCGCCTCGTCCAGAGTGATGACGCCATTGGCGTCGGCATCTGCGCGCTCAAATCCCGGGCCGTGTGCCGCGCTGGAATGATCCGCGTGATGGTTCGCCATGACCGCTCCCGCGCCACCCAGCGCCAGCGCTCCCGCGGCGGTCAAGAAAGTGAGTTTGCGCATAGTGATTCTCCAAAAGTGGCCGCTGTCCTTGCGGCAGTGTTTCGTGCAAGTTGCGGTGAACGCATCGGGCCGTGGGATTGGCGGGGAGCGTGCCGGTAAATCTCGCCAGGGGGAAGCGAGACCAGGGGGTAAGGAACCCGGTCGCCAGCCCGCCAGTCTTGGGCCGGAGGTTTTTTTGGGGCGTGTCTCCTGACACGTCCACCGCAACTCACAAGAACCCTTCTAGGCCCAGTGTGTCGCACGTTTATGCCGGTGGACAGCAAATTTGTCGCAAGGTGTATCTGCCTGACCAAGTCGTTCAGGCAATGGCAAGATTTTCGCCGCGCCGTGGTGCGCCGCAAGCCTTCTTCTGTCACTCACGCCCACCAAAGCGACCGTACTTGTCCTCAGGCCCGGATGGCTGCAGCTGACCATGGGTTTTGCTGTGCGGGTCATGATGCGGGCGAAGTCATGCAAAAGACGTTCAGCTTGTTTCCGTCAGGATCGCGGAAATAGCCCGCGTAAAAGCCATCATCGCCGCGCGGGCCTGGTGCGCCTTCATCGCTTGCGCCATGCGCCATGGCGGTGTCGTAAACCGCCTGCACCTGTTCGGGCCCATCCACCTGCAGCGCGACCATCGTGCCGTTGCCAGCACTGGCTGGCTGTTCGTCGAACGGCTTGGTTGCGGCGATACCTGGCGCGCCGTCCATCTGGCCCCAGGCGATAAAGGTGTCGAACTCCATCATCCGCCCCACGCCGAAATGCGTGGCGATCGCATCATAGAAGGCTGCTGCGCGGGGCAGGTCGTTGGTTCCCAAAGTGACGTAGCCGATCATGTCTGTACTCTCCCTCTAGCGACTCGCAAGAAGAGAACAATACAAGAACATTTGCCCCGGCGGAAGTCACTTGTTTTGAGTGCGCGGGCGCTCACTGTCTGCCCGCCGCTCCTGCCTGACGGGCCATCATATCCTGATGAAACCTCTGGTGGCGGGGTGGGGAGGAGCGGCGGGCGATTGCTGCTTGAAAGGCGCTGCTCGAAATGGGCCGCTACAAGGGCGCGATTACAAGGGCGCGATTACGAGGGCGCGATTACGAGGGCGCCATTACAAGGGCGCCATTACAAGGGCAATGTCTCGCGTTCGACCCAGGCGCGGTCTTCTCCCTCCATTTGCGGTGCAAGAATTTCGTGCACCCGCGCATGGTAAGCGTCCAGCCAGCCGATCTCCGCGCCGGTCAGCAGGCTCTTGTCGATCAGCCGGCGATCAATCGGCACAAAGGTGAGGCAGTCAAAGCCGAGATAGCGACCTTCGGCGCCCTCGATCTCGCGCTCGACGGTAAGGACGAGGTTCTCGATCCGAATGCCAAAGCCGTCCGCTTTGTAATAGCCCGGCTCGTTGGAAAGGATCATGCCTGCGTGCAGTTCGGCATTGGTGCCCGCCTGGCCACCTGCCGGCTTGGCGATGCGTTGCGGCCCTTCGTGAACGGCGAGGAAACTGCCCACGCCGTGGCCGGTGCCGTGTGCGTAATCGACCCCTGCTTCCCAAAGATATTGCCGCGCGAGGACATCAATCTGTCCGCCAACTGTGCCTTGCGGGAAAACCGCCTGATCAATCTGGATGTGACCTTTAAGCACGCGCGTGAAGCGGTCTTTCATTTCCGCAGTTGGTTCGGTCCCGTTCGGCGTATCGATCCACACAGTGCGGGTGATATCGGTCGTGCCAGCGGGGTATTGGCCGCCCGAATCCACCAGATAGATCGATCCTGGCGGGATCGCGATATTGCTGTCCTCATCGACCCGGTAGTGCGGCAGAGCGGCGTGACCCGCAGCGGCGGAAATCGTATCAAACGAGGTGTCGCGCAGATCGCCGCATTGCTGCCGGAATTCGAGCAGCTTGGCCGCGGCGGTCAGCTCGTCCACCTCGCCGCTTGGCGCGGTTTCTTCAAGCCAGCGCAAGAAGCGCGCCACCGCCACTCCATCGATCGCCTGCGCGGCGCGGTGTCCGGCGATTTCCGTGTCATTCTTGACCGCTTTGGCAAGGATGGTCGGATCGTCCTTGAAGCTGAACTTTGCCCCGCCTGAACGCAGCGTCTGTGCAATGCCGACAACCCCGAAATTGGGATCGATGCTGACGCGCTTGCCCGAAAATTCATTCTTGAGCGCCATCCCGAACGCCGCGCGCTCACGGATTGTGACGGCATTGCCGAGATGCTGAGTGAGGTCCGGCGTCACTTTTTCCGGCGCGATGAACAGGTCCGCAGTGCCATCGCTCCGGGCGATTACATAGGAAAGCGCAACCGGCGTGTGGCTCACATCACTGCCGCGAATATTGAGCAGCCACGCAATCGAATCGAGCGCCGGGACCACCACTGCGTCAAGCTTCTCCGCTTCAAGCCATTCAGCGATCTGAGCGCGCTTTTGCGAAGAGGAATGTCCGGCGTCTTCGTCCTTGTGGATCTGCACCGCAGCGCCCGACGGGGCGGGTTGATCCGACCACACCGCATCGATCGGATTGCTTTTGGCCGGGACCATGTCGATGCTGGCGCTTTCGATCACGCGCTCGACCCCTTCGACCCACGCCCAGGTGTGTAGCCAGGGATCATACGCGATTTGCGCGCCCTGCTCGCACACGTCCTTCAGCCAGTCGCCCAGAGTGTCAGACGGGATCGAGCGATAGGCAAAGAGGTTTTCGTCCACCTGATCGCGCACTTGCACCGTGTAGCGCCCGTCGACGAAGATGGCCGCATCCCTCAGCGTCACCGCAGCAAACCCCGCCGATCCGGCAAACCCCGTCAGCCATTGCAGGCGCTGCGCATATTCGCCGACATACTCACTCATATGTTCATCCGAGATCGGGATGACAAAGCCATCAAGACCCCGGCGTTTCAACTCCTCGCGCAGGGCTGCGAGGCGGGCTTCATGAGTTTGCATCAGCATTTGGTCGATCCTCGTATGAATTTGGGCTATCCGCGCCATTGCTTCGGCGCGCGACTGCTTGTTACAAGCCTATCACATAATTGCTCACTCCAGCGCTTTCCACCCGCCCGCTTTTTGCCAAAGGACTTCAGACCCATGGCCCATCTCTCGAAATTTCGCATTGCAGCGCTTACGTGCGCCGCCAGCCTTGCTTTTGCGCCCATGTCAGCGGTGCAGGCGGACAATCACAAGGACAATACCAGCGTGAGCGCAACAAAAGCCACTCCCCCGATCGCCAAGAAAGTGCCGCACACCTATACCCATCACGGCATCACAATCGAAGATCCGTATGACTGGCTCTATGACAAGTCCTATCCCACCGTCGATGACGAGGATGTGCTTGATTACGTGAAGGCTGAAAACGCCTATTTCGAAGCGAACATGGACCCTCTGGAAGCGCAGAC
Organism: Pseudomonadota bacterium; assembly: GCA_038522255.1. GTDB lineage: Bacteria > Pseudomonadota > Alphaproteobacteria > Sphingomonadales > Sphingomonadaceae > Erythrobacter. Next base: position 10,029 of record JBCBKF010000033.1, on the reverse strand, counting down.
CGAGGCCCTGTTTGAAGAAATGAAGGCGCGCATCAAGGAAGACGATTCAAGCGTTCCGCAGCGCAGTGGCGACTACCTTTACTGGTCGGCGATTTCGGAAGGCGAGCAATATCGCAAGATCTATCGCAAGCCGGTGGGATCTCCTGCTGATGCCGAGGGCGAAGTTATCCTTGACCAAAACAAGCTGGCCGAGGGTCTTGAATATTTCCGGCTGGGCGCGTTCACGGTCAGCCAGAATGGGCGCTTCCTCGCTTACGCCACCGACACGAACGGTTCCGAGCGCTATACCGCCGTTATCAAGGACCTGGAAACCGGCGAAATGCTGGGCGATGAGATCCCGAACCTGCGCGGCGGGCTGACCTGGGTCGCGAATGACACGGCGCTGGTCTACACCCCCTCGACCGAGGAATGGCGCTCGCTTGAGATCAAGCTGCATACGATCGGCCAGCCTAACGACACCGATGTCACGCTCTACCTGGAAGAGGATCAGAGCTTCAGCGTCGGCGCTGGCCTTACCGCGCAGGATGACTATCTGATAATCGCAACCGGCGATAATCAAACCAGCGAAGTGCGTTTTGTCTCTGCCGCTGATCCAACCGGTGAGCAGACCCTCATCCGCCCCCGCGAGAAAGGTGTCGAATACAGCGTCGACATCCGAGAGGGAGAGCTGTGGGTCTGGACCAATGATGACCACATCAATTTCCGCCTCGCCAAAGCCTCGCTTGACGCGCCGGGCGAATGGGAGACGGTGATCGCGGGATCGGATGAGTTCTACCTCACCGGATTCGACCTGTTCAAAGACTTCTTCGTCACCGAAGGGCGCCTCAATGGCCTCGATCAGGTGCAGATCCGCAAGTATGCGACCCCAACCGCGGCGAGCCCGATCGCCTTTCCCGAAGCAAGCTACAATGCCGGGCTCTCCAACAATCCGGAATACGATCAGACCAAGCTGCGGCTTTCCTATGAGAGCATGATTACGCCCGATACGGTGTATGATTACGATGTCGCTTCGGCCTCGCTCGAACTGCTCAAGCAACAGGAAATCCCGAGCGGCTATGACAAGAGCCTCTACATCACTGAGCGGCTCGAGGTTGCAGCGCGCGATGGCACGATGGTTCCGGTCAGCGTGGTGATGCGCAAGGACCGCAAGGCGATCCTCGAAGAAGCCGGCATTGAAGGACCAGGCCCGCTCCACCTGTATGCCTATGGCGCTTATGGCTACGCTGTCCCGCCGGGCTTTTCGACCACGCGTTTAAGTCTGGTTGATCGCGGCTTTGGCTATGCCATCGCGCATATTCGCGGCGGCGATGATCTGGGCCGCAAATGGTACCTTCAGGGCAAGCTGATGGAGCGGACGAACACCTTCAACGATTTCGTGGACGTTGGCCGTGGCTTGATCGCAAAAGGCTACACCGCCGAAGGTATGGTCACCGCGAGCGGCGGTTCGGCAGGTGGCGAGTTGATGGGCGCGATCGTCAATCAGGACCCATCACAATATGGCGCGGTTGTCGCGCATGTGCCCTTTGTCGACGTGCTCAACACCATGCTCAACGAAGATCTTCCGCTGACGCCGGGCGAATGGCAGGAATGGGGCAACCCGATCACGTCGAAAGAGGCCTTCTCCTTCATCCTGAGCTACAGCCCTTACGATCAGGTCTCTGCGCAAGAATATCCGCCATTGCTGGTCACAGCGGGCCTCAACGATCCGCGCGTCACCTATTGGGAGCCGGCCAAGTGGGTTGCCAAGCTGCGCGATGTGAAGACCGATGACAACATCCTGCTGATGAAAACCAATATGGGCGCGGGCCACGGCGGCAAATCGGGCCGCTGGAACTCGCTCTATGAGACCGCAGAAGAGTTCAGCTTCATCCTGTGGCAGATGGGTCTTGGCATGGAAGCCGAGAGTGAGGCCCAGAAGGGCGGGTGAGCTTCACTCAGTCCTTCATCGCCCAATCGCATCACATTGATGAACTGGGCCACGTCAACAATGCGGTCTGGGTGCAGTGGATTCAAGACCTTGCCACTGCGCATTGGAACGCGGCCGCAAGGCCTGAGGATCACGCGGCATATCTGTGGGTCGTCGTGCGCCACGAGATTGATTACCGCGCCAATATCGCTGTGGGCGAGAGCGCTTTGGGCCAAACCTATATTCCCGGCGCGCCGCGCGGTGCGACTTCGGTGCGCGCGGTCGAGTTTACGGATGAGGCGGGCAAACCGCTGGTTGCGGCGCGCACGACCTGGGCCATGCTTGACCGCTCCAGCCAGCGCCTTGCGCGTGTGCGGCCCGAGATCATCGCGCCGTTTCAATCAGGTTAGCGGGCCTCAGGCTACCTTGTCCGCGCGCTTGCGGCGCTGCCTTGTCGGGAGCGATGAGCGATCCGCATCGTCACGATCAGCCCGGGCAGGGTTGGGGAACATCGTGAGCTTTTCGGCGACCATGCGATTGCGGCCCGAAGCCTTCGCGTCATACATCAGCGCGTCTGCGCGCGCGTAGAATTCGTCAAAGGTCATCATCGCATTGGTGCCGCGGGGCACTTCAATCGCGCCCGAACTGGCGGTGACGGGCGCGGACAGCCCTTCGACATCGGCAGCTATGCGGGTGGATATGGCGCGGCGCAGAGCCTCGACGCGTTGCAGGCCCTGCGGGCCTCGCGCCAGAACCACGAATTCTTCACCACCCAGCCTTCCCGCAACCAGATCGGGATCCTGGTTGGCCGCGAGCGCGCGCGCGCTCGCGACCAGAGCTGCGTCGCCAACCATATGGCCATGGAGATCGTTTACGAGCTTGAAGCGGTCGAGATCGATGAGAGCAAAGGTATCAAACCCGCTCTGAAACAATTTTTCGAAGCGCATTTCGAGCCCGCGCCGGTTCAAAAGGCCGGTCAGCGGGTCACGGGTTGATATCTGCTCCAGCATGTGCGCTTCGGTGATTGCCGCGTCGCGCTCGCGGCGGATGGCGAGGAAACGGTCCGCGACGGCAAGGCTGATCACCACCACTTCAAGCCCCGTGGCTACAAACATCGCCTGATCGAGGGTTGAAGGGGCGGCATAGATCCCCAAACCGCGCAGGAGTCGTTCGATCGAAGCGAGGATGATCGGCGCCCAGGCCACCGCGACAAACCGGGCGCTGCGGCTGCCTCGGGCGCATGCTTCGATAATTGCGGAGGTGATGATCATGATCACAGGCAGGAAGCTGTAGAAGTACATTCGGTCATCAAACGGCTGTGTCACGTGCAATTGCAGGGCAAAGAAACCTGGTACAAGCACGCTCCAGACCCCTGCGCTGATCGTCAGGCGCCGCATGAATTGTGATTGCGCGCCGTCTTCGAGAAATTCTGCAAGGAAAAGGGCGGATACGCCCACGCCAATCGCCCACATCAGCGGGCTCATGACGGCGATGAATGCCAGCGTCAGAAAAGGCAGCACCGCGATAAGGCCACCGGCGCTGAAGACGTAAATCATCATCGCGAGCACCATCGCGGCGTGCAGCAGCACGAACCGTTCGCGCAGAACAACAAAGAAGCTGATGTCGAAAAACAGCGGCAGCACCAGCATCCCGATCACAAACGCCAGCATCATCACCTCCAGCTGCGACCAGTCAGCGTCCTCGGGATAGAAGGTCAGCCGTGCTTCGGTAAGCAGGGGGATTGAATGCGGCCGTTCAATCCGGACCAGCAGCGTCCGGGTTTCAGCCTTGATTTCTGGCAGTTTCAATTGAAACACGGGGCCAGCCACGAACGGTTCTGCGTCCGCTTCGTCGAAAGACACAGTGCGCAGCGTGCAATCGGCATCAAGCGCTGCGAAGGTGATACTCTTATGCCGCGCGATGCGGGTGAAGAAATAGCGCGGGCGTTCCTCGCCGTCCCATGCCTCGCGGTCAAACCGCAGCCAGCTTACCGGTTCGTGCGCGGTCCAGCCGGTCTGCGAACAGGTCCATGGGCCACCTTTTACTAGAGGCGCAGCCATTTCGCCCAGTGTTACCTCAAGCCCTGTGGCCGCATGGCATTGCGGCGCAAAGCTGGGCTCGCTGTGCCCGCGGCCATGCGCAAAGGCGGACTCTGTCACAAAGCCAGCCAAGATCATCACCAAAATGGCGTGTAAGAGGGGGAGGCGCGCGCGACCCATGCTTTCTCTCTATCCGCCAGCGGTTAGAATAGGCTTAAATCAAGTGCCGCGAATTGGGCGGCTGAAGCGGGTTCTAAATGCCTGAAGACAGGAAAAACTTTCGCCGAGCGAAATATAAGGGATCGTCGGTTAAAACCGTCTGTTTCCCGGATAAGTACTCCGGATTAACGCGCAGTCAGTCTCCCGATAAACATATGCAACACAACAGCCCGCTCTGATCGTCATTCGCCCGCGTCATCCGGATGTCACAGTGGAGCCGTAGCTCCCTCCCACCAACGGGAGTTCACGCAAACATGACATCTGGTCGCCCGGGCAGCCGCCTGACAGTTTCGGCCCTGATCGCCGCAGCGAGCCTCGCGTTTACCGCGTGCTCTGGCGATATTTCGCGCGATTCGATCCGCGCCGTTGGCTCATCCACGGTCTATCCTTTCGCGAAATTGATCGCGGAAAGCTTTGCTCTGTCGAACCCGGATTACAAGTCGCCGCTGATCGAAAGTACTGGCACGGGCGGCGGTATCCAGCTGTTTTGCTCAGGTGTGGGTGCAGATACGCCGGACATGGTCAACGCCTCGCGACGGATGAAGGTGACCGAATTCGACAAGTGCGAAGCCAATGGCGTCACCGACATTATCGAACTTCAGGTCGGTCTGGACGGGATCGCCTTTGCCTCGGCCAAGAATGGCATCATGCTCAACCTGTCGCCGCGCATCGTTTACGAAGCGTTGGCCGCGCGCCCCTATGGCGGTGAGCAGACCAACAGGACGTGGCGCGATGTAGACGCATCGCTGCCGGATGAACCGATCCTTGTCTATGGCCCGCCCAGCACATCGGGCACGCGCGATGCGCTCAAAGAGCTGGTGCTTGAGGCCGGCTGCGACACCAATCCGGCGATGGAAGAACTGAAGAGCCGCGACGAGGACGAGCATCAGGCGGTCTGCACCGAAGTGCGATCAGACGGTGCTTATGTCGATCAGGGCGAGCAGGACAACCTCATCGTCCAGAAGATCGAAAGCAATCCGCGCTCTGTCGGAGTGTTCGGGTTTTCGTATCTCGATGAAAATGTCGACAAGGTACAGGGCCTGCCGATGAACGGCGTCGACCCCACCTATGACAATATCGCCAGCTTCGATTATCCCGGTGCGCGGCCGCTCTACGTCTATGTCAAAAAAGCGCATATGCGCGCCATTCCGGGTCTTGATCTCTATCTGCAGGAATGGGTCAAGAATTGGAGCGCGCAGGGACCGCTCGCGAAGATTGGTCTCGTCGCCTCACCCCAAGAGGAAATGGCGGCCAACACCGCGAAAGTCGAAGAGCTGATCACGATGACGCGTTCGGATTTGACCGGCAAAGATCCTGGTGAAGATCCTGGCGAAGTTCCCGCCGACGCCTCTGAAAGCCAAGCGGCGGCGCCCGGAGCCTGATCCGAGCCACCGCCATTCCCATCAATCTGAAAAGAGGGAGCCTCCTGATGAATCACTCTGCTTCAACCGTCACCGCTTTTGGAAAGTCGCTGCTCGCTGGCGCCGCGTGCCTTGCTCTCGTTGCCTGCGGCGGGGAACCTGAGGATGTTGCCCAGCCGCTCACCATCATCGGTTCCTCGACAGTCTATCCGTTCGCTCAAAAAGTTGCCGAAGATATGGTCGCGGCCAATGAAGGCATGGCGGCACCGGCGCTTGAATCGACCGGTTCAAGCGAGGGGATCGGCGAGTTCTGCAAGGGTGACGGGCCCGATACCGCCGATATCGTCAACGCATCGCGCCGGATGACGCTGGCTGAGTTTGAAACCTGCAAGGCCGGCGGCGTCACGGACATCATCGAGATCAAGGTGGGCCGCGACGGTATCGTCTTCGCTTCCTCACAGGACAAGGGCCTGGACCTCGCGCTGACTTCGGCCGCGGTGTACCGCGCGCTGTCCGCCAGCCCGTTTGGCGAAGAGCAAACCGCAACCAACTGGTCCGATGTTGCGGGCAGCCTCCCGAACGAGCCGATCATTGTATATGGCCCATCAGATACGTCCGGCACGCGCGACGCTTTGCTGGAAGTGGTGATGATGCCCGCTTGCACCGCGAACGGAGCCATGGCGGCGCTGGAGGAAAGCGATCCCGACGCGTTTGAGCAAAACTGCCACACGCTGCGCTCGGACAGCGCCTATATCGAACAGGGTGAGAAAGACGATCTGATTGTCGGCAAGATCGCGAACAATCCGCGCGCCGTTGGCATCTTCGGATATTCCTATCTCGAAGAGAACAGCGAAGCGATTAAGGGTTTGACGCTAGACGGCGTTGCTCCCACCGCTGATACGATTGCTGATGGCAGCTATCCCGGTTCGCGTCCGCTCTACATGTATGTCAAGAAAGCGCGCATCGGTGTGACGCCCGGGCTTGAGGAATACCTTGCGCAATGGGCCAAGAGCTGGAGCGCGGGCAGCGCTTTGACGCAGATCGGACTGGTCCCGGCGACCGAAGAGATTCAGGCAAAGAGCGCTGAGGCGATTTCGGCGAAGGTCACGCTCACTGCCGCCGATTTCGAATAGGCTGGACGCTGTTTTCAGGCGATACGGTAAATCCGACGCTCCGGCAGCTCGTAGCACAAGTCTCAGAGCCACAAAAAAGGGGCCGCGCTGGTTTGGCGCGGCCCCTTTTCAAGATCTTGATCTTGCCAGGACGCCTCAATAGCGAGCCGAGAACTCGATGCCGTACAAACGCGGCTCCCCGGCGATGAAGGTCGGCGTGCCGAACACAGCGCCTGTGTTGCCAGCGTCGATCAGGTATTCTTCGTCAAACAGGTTGCGCGCATAAAAAGTCAGCGCAAACCGGTTGTCGTTGAAGCGGACACCGGTGCGCAGATTGATCAGCGTGTAACCGTCTTCGCTCAGCGTGGGATTGTCCGGATCGTTGGGCTGTTCGAAGAACACGCGGCTTTGGTAAGTGACGCTGGGTGTGATGAAGAAATCGTGTGCGGTGTTTCCAATCGCGAAGCTCGCATCGAAGCCGCCGCTAGCCGAATGCTCGGGCTGGAGACGGAAGCGCGAGCCCACGAATGCCTCTGCGCCCGGCTGATCGGAAGGCGTGTCGATTTCGGCGTCGATATAGGCGTAATTGGCAAAAAAGCGCAGGTTGCGGGTAGGCGTCCACACCCCTTCGGCCTCGATACCGAAGTTGCTTGCTTCGCCAGCGTTGACCGGCACGATCTGGCCCGTGCCATCGATAAAGCTGGTTTGGAAATTAGTGTAGTCCTGGAAGAATACACCAATCGTGGCGGCAACAGTGCCCGTGTTCGCCTTGATCCCGCCTTCGTAGTTCCACACTTCTTCCGCATCGATCAGCGTCGCCCCGTCCTGGTCGAGATCGACCACCGGTGAGCGCCGTCCTTTCGAGACCGTGGCATAGAGATTGATGTCGTCGCTGGCGCGATAAAGGACGTTGAAGCGCGGCAGCCAGGCATCAAAGCTGTCCTCGGCTTCCAGCGTTTCGCCATTGGTGCCCGGCACGAACAGGAGCGGGAAACCCGCCAAAGCGCTAAGCGGTTGTTCGGAGAAGAAGGTGCTACGGCGATCCTCTGTGATGTACCGCAGGCCCGCGGTCAGCTCGACCTGGTCCAGCACCAACGTACCATCGGCAAAGATCGAGAACGAGGAGTTGTCACCGCCATTGATGAACACGCTCTCATACGGCACCACGCTGGCAGCGCCCTCGGTGAGGATGGCGGAGGCTTGCGGCGCGGCGATAAGCGCGTTGGGCCCGCTACATACCTCGTTGGCCGGAACGCCGACCACACCGCCAACGATGGCGGCCGTCGCCGCGTCAATGCACGCAAGATAGGTGCCTTCATCGGTCGAAAACGGGACGCCTTGCGTGCCGTCTTCCTGGAAGTAATTCACACCAAAGAAGCCGCGAAACATGTCGCTGTCATAGGAAATTCGCGTTTCGTGGCTGAACTGATCGCCCAGCGCCTCTTCAGCGAATTCGAGGAAGAACAGCGCAGAGCCGTCCGCATCGAAAACCTCAAGGCTGTCGAACTCGCGATAGCCGGTGATCGAGGTGATCGTCCAACTATCGTTGAAGCTGTATTCGATCGTGCCTGAAATATCGAACACCGAACGCTCAAGGCCAAGCTCATCAATGCCGAGCGCGCTCTCGCTGAAGGGTGAGCCGCCCAATTCGGAGAAAGTGAACGGGCTGGTGTCGCCGCCTGTCGCAGGGATCGTGCCTGAGACAAAGGCGGTGCCGGGATTGTTCTGCTCTTCATAGGTGGCGACGAGATCGATCGTCAGATCATCTGTGGGGGTGAAGCGCAGGCTGCCGCGCACGCCGAATTGATCAACGCCGTTGAGGTCATCCTGGTCGATGCCGACAATGCCTTCCGAAGCCGTGCCCGGCTCGCCGGCAATGTTCTCGACGTAACCGTCGCGGCGCTTGACCGTCCAGGCGATCCGGCCTGCGACCTTGTCATTGCCCAGGTTGAGCATGCCGTCGGATTCGAACTGGCCCAGATTGCCGAATGAGATCGAATTGAAGCGTCTAAAGCCGGGTTCAGGCTTGGCGGTGACGACCGAGATCGCACCAATCGTCGAAGCGGTGCCGAACAGGGTCGCTTGCGGCCCCTTGACGACTTCGATCCGCTCAATGTCGAACAGGTCGAAATAGGAGCCGCGCGAACGCGAGACGTCGATGCCGTTATAATAAATGGTGACGCGCGGCGCGATTTGCGCGCTGCCCGAATCCGAAGTGATGCCGCGGATGACAAAGCCGGGGTTGTTGGGGCTCTGCTCCTGGACAATCAGGCCGGGGATATAAGCGGCGACTTCGTCAAATTCGTCAATGCCGATTGATCGGAGGTTTTCACCGGACAATGCGCTGACCGTGGAGGGCACGTCGGTGATAGCCTCTTCGCGTTTCTGCGCGGTGACGATGATGACCGGGCCACTGGCATCCTCATCGGATGTATCGCCTGCTTGCGCAAAGGCAGTGTGCGGTACAGCGGCAAGCGCAGCGGCGAGAGAGAACGCCGAAGCCGTGCGCGCGAAAGCGTAGGGACGGTGCATAAGGTTTGGTCCTTATAAGGATCGGAGAGAGGCCTCCCCCGTGGCACCCCTTCGTGACGATGCTGCGACTGCAAAATGACGTGCGCGCGACGAATGATTACAGTTTTGAGGCGTTGCCCGCCTGCATCACTGTCCTGCATCACTGTCCTGCATTACTGGGCTGCCTGATTGGCGCACACTCACGATCCGCACCATCAACGTGCTCTCTCGATTGCGCAGGGCCTTCCGCTGGGAATGATCAGATCGGGTTGCCGTCGCGATCGCGGAAGATTTCGCGACGGCCGACATGGTTGGCCGGCCCCACCAGACCTTCGCTCTCCATGCGCTCAATCCACTTGGCTGCGGTGTTGTAGCCAACCCCCATCTGCCGTTGCAGCCACGATCCGCTCGCCTTCTGGTTTTCGATCACCATCTGGCACGCCTGGCGGTATTTGCGCTCTTCGGGGTTATCAGAGGCGGTCAGATCGTCCTCGAAACTGAGACCGCCCTCTTCGGGCTCTTCGGTGACCGCATCGACATATTCCGGCTCGCCCTGCGCACGCCAGAAATCAGCCACCGCCTCCACCTCCTCGTCACTTACAAATGGGCCGTGAACGCGCAATGTGGCACCTGTATTGGGCTTATACAGCATGTCGCCTTTGCCCAGCAGCTGTTCCGCGCCCTGTTCGCCCAGGATGGTGCGGCTGTCGATGCGGCTGGTCACCTTGAAGCTGATGCGGGTGGGCAGGTTTGCCTTGATCACGCCGGTGATGACATCGACCGATGGACGCTGGGTCGCCATGATGAGGTGGATGCCCGCTGCGCGGCTCTTCTGGCTGAGGCGCTGGATGAGAACCTCGATCTCTTTGCCCACCGTCACC
>JBCBKF010000032.1:0-13894 GCA_038522255.1 Pseudomonadota bacterium | reverse complement strand
GTTGAAGCGGGGGCCATCGTTGATGTGATTTCGGGGCCGCCCTATCCGGACCTCGCCGATGCGGTGCGGCTGATCAAACTGCCTTCGCTCGATCTTTACGCGCAGCCCCATCATGGTCACTACGCGCTGCGACCCCGGCATCTGTTGAGCGCGGCCGACACGTATGAATATTTCGGTCACCTGTCGGGCAAGTTTGTCGAGCCTTACACCTTTGGCCAGCGCGCGCTGGCTTATCTCAAGCGTAACCATGGCAATTACGACGTTGTGCTGGACAATCAGTCCTTGTCGACCGGCGTCCTGAAAGTTGCGCGCCAGCTCCATTTGCCGCTGACAACAATGATCCATCATCCCATCACCCACGATCGCCGCCTTGCGCTGTCCGCAGCGCCGGACTGGAAGCATCGCGCGCTGGTGCGGCGCTGGTACGACTTTCATCGCATGCAAGTGAAGGTGGCCAGGGCCCTTTCGGTAATCACTTGCCCGTCCGAGCACGCGAAGGCGGATATCGTAACCGAATTCGGCGTCGATGCGGACCGCATCATTCCAATCCCGCTGGGCGTCGATCAGTCCAAGTTCAAGCCGTCCGCAAGGACCGAGCGCAAGGCGCAGCGATTGATCACGACAGCCAGCGCCGATGTTCCCTTGAAGGGCCTGCATATCCTGGTCGAGGCTTATCACGAAGTTCTCCGAACCATGCCTGAGACCGAATTGGTCGTGATCGGGACGCTGCGCAAAGGGCTGGCGCGCAACAAGCTGCGCGAGCTGGGACTTGAGAACCGGGTGCAGTTCAAGAGTGACCTTACCCGCGAGGAGCTGGCCGAAGAGTTTCGCGAGGCCACGATTGCCGTAACGCCATCGCTTTATGAGGGTTTTGGTCTTCCTGCTGCCGAAGCCATGAGCTGCGGTACGCCGGTCATCGTGACCGATGGCGGCGCGCTGCCCGAAGTGGCCGGTGATGCCGGTGTCGTCGTGCCCAGGGACAACCCCGAAGCGCTTGCCAAAGCGATCCGTGACCTGCTGCAATCAACCGACTATCAGTCGAGCGTAGCCTCCGCTTGTCTTGGCCGCGCCCGAACCACGTTCAGCTGGGATACGATTGCGCCCAGATATCTCGCCTTCTTCGAGCAGGCAATCAAAGCTCAGTGCTGACCGCGCGTTTCAAACATCTGGGCCTTAGTTCGGGCGATCGTGTGCTCGATCTGGGCTGCGGCGAAGGGCGCCATGTCCACGGACTGTACATGCTGGGTGATTTTGAAATCATCGGCGTTGATCTCGACGAACCTTCGCTGGAAAAGGCGCGCGCGGGGCTCGCCACTTTGCCGATGCCGGACGGGCCAAGATCTCATGCGGTTACGTTTGAAACCGGCGATGCCACCGCCTTGCGCTTTGAGGATGACGCTTTTGACGTGGTAATCTGCTCCGAAGTGCTGGAGCATTTGCCCGATTACAGCGCAGCTTTGGCCGAGATTCGCCGCGTGCTGAAACCGGGCGGAAGGCTTTGCGTCACTGTCCCCAATGCCTGGCCCGAACGCTTATGCTGGAAGCTTGCGCCCAGTCTTGATGGCTATGCGTTTGAACCGGGCGGGCATATCCGCATTTTCGACAAGACAGAACTGCGAGTGGCCGTCGAGCGGCACGGTTTCACCTTGGTTCGCCAGCATCTCGCGCATGGCATCCACTCGCCGTTGTGGTGGCTCAAATGTGCGTTCTGGGATCGCCGCGATGATCACCCGTGGGTGAAAGCCTATCACGCTCTGCTGGTGTGGGATCTGATGAAGAAACCCTGGCTGACCCGCGCGATGGACGCGGTGATGTCGCCGATCATGGGCAAGAGCCGGGTGTTCTACTTCGATGGCCGCATCGCCTCGTGAGGCAGGGTGCAGCCCTTACCAAGGCGTCGTTTGCGCTTGAAGAATTCCGGCCCGCGGCGGACCGGATTGTCGAGGTTCAACGCCGCGATGGCGCGATACCCTGGTTTGAAGAGGGCGCCTGGGACCCCTGGAACCATGTCGAATGCGCCATGGCGCTGGTGACGATGGGCGAAGTTGCCGCTGCGGAGGGTGCGTTCGAGTATCTTTGCCAGACCCAGCGTGATGACGGCGCATGGTTAGGCGAATATGGCAACGCGCTGCCAATGGTGGACCGCGATTTCATCAGTCGCGAAAAAGCCGAAGCGCTGGTCGATTCCAATTTCTGCGCCTATCCTGCGGTGGGCGTTGCGCATTACCTTTGGGTCACGCGCGATTTTGTCCGCGCACGCGAATGGTGGCCAATGGTTAGGCGTGCGCTCGATTTTGTGCTGACCTTGCGCAGGCCCGATGGATCGATTGCATGGTCGCTCGAAGCGGTGGGAACGGACCAGGATGATGCGTTGCTGGCGGGCAATGCGTCAATCGCAAAGAGCTTTGAATGCGGGGTTTACCTTGCCGGCGAATTGGGTGAGCCCTGCGTGCGCTGGCGCGCGGCGCACGGCGCGTTGGTGAATGCGCTTCAGACCAGGCCAGAGGTGTTCGATCAACGCGGTGCAGGTGCCCGGTTTGCGATGGATTGGTACTATCCGGCACTCGCGGGAACGCTCACAAAAGCGCAGGCGCGCCAGCGGATCGCGCAAAAGTGGCCGGATTTCGTCGATGATGGGCGCGGCTGCCGGTGTGTCCTCGACGAACCCTGGGTGACTATCGCAGAGAGCGCGGAGCTGGTGATGGCCCTGCTTGTTATCGGCGATACCGAGCGTGCCCGCGACCTGTTCGAAGCGTTGCTGCGCTATCGCGACGATGCAGGCGTGTTCTGGATGGGGTGGCAGACGCAAGAGGCAATCGTGTGGCCTCGAGAGCAGCCCAGCTGGACTCAGGCCGCTGTTATCCTGGCTGCCGAGGCGCTCCTGACGGCCGATCGCGGCGGCAGCGTGCTGACCCGATGCGCGCGGTCTACAGCCGCCTCAAAATCCGCAAGCTCTTGACGCTCAGCACCTCTTCGAAAAGGTCTGAGGCAAGGGCGCGTTGGTAGATCTCGTAAGGGGGACGCCCGCCATCGGCAGGATCGGGAAAGACATCGTGGATGGCGATCAGGCCGCCAGCTATGACATGCGGCGTCCAGCCCCGGTAATCGCCCAAAGCGTGTTCCATTGTGTGTCCGCCATCTATGAATAGAAGCGCCAATGGCGTGCGCCAGCGCGCGGCGATCTTCGCTGAGGGTCCGACAATCGGAATGACTGTGCCCTCCAATCCGGCGCGGCGGATTGTCTCGCGAAAGAAGGGCAGGGTGTCGATAGCCTGCGCTTGATTGTCCCACACTTCGGGGTCGAAATATTCCCAGCCCGGCTGGTTTTCTTCCGATCCGCGGTGGTGGTCGATAGAGAACAGCAATTCGTCCGCCTGGGCGCAGGCTGATCCGAGGTAGAGTGACGACTTGCCGCAATACCCCCCCACTTCGAGGCACGGGCCGGTCACGGCCTGTTCCAACGCGGCCTGATGCAAGGCGGCGCCTTCGTCCGGATCGAGGAAGCCCTTCACCTCATCTGGATCGATCGCAAATTGTTGAAGCTCAACATTCATGAAACCCTCCCAAGTTTCTTATCAGTCAAGTGCCTCATCATTTTGGTCAGTTCACACATCCCTCGGCGTTCATTGGCTGGTTTGTGTTTAAATTCAGAGAAGCCCATAAGATTGCCGGGAAGCGCAATGGTCTATTCGAATGACGCTGCTTCCGGATGCTTTTTGAGGTTGCGCAGGTTTTCGTTGTGTTTTTCCTCGTCGATCCGATAGGTCGAAATCACCGCGATCATTATCAACCAAAGGCTGAGAACCATCGGTACATAGTAAAAGCCCATCGACCAGATCGATTCCGGGCTGACCTCGCTCCTATCTGCGCCGCGCTCAACCTGTGCGAGCCACAGGACAGCCGACGCGAAGAGAACGCCAAGCCCTTCAACCGCCTTTTTGACGAATGTCTCCGCCGCGGTGAAGACCCCCTCCGAACGTCGCCCGGTCTTCAGCTCGCTTTGCTCAACGAGGTCCGCGATCATCGAAGCAAAAAGGATCTGGAAACAAATAATTAGCCCGGTGTCGACGATGTTCACGATCGAGACGAAAATGAAGATGAACGGTGTGCCATTAGGCGGCAAAACATCCATCAGTCGCAGAACGATGGGCAAAGGATAGCCGCCAAACGCCACCAGGCCGACGACCATCGCGCCCTTTTTCTTGCCGATGGTTCGCGACACGATGGGCGCAAGGATGAAGCCGATGAATGCCGCAGCAAAGGTGGTGAGTGAGAAGATGCCGATTTGCTCTTCGCTAAAGCCCCAAAAATAGGTCATGAAAATGAGGCTCATCCCTGTCGACATTCCGCTTGCCACCGCGGCGAACAAAGCGGCCACGAACAGCGCGATAAAAGAGCGCTCCGACAAGGTTTCAAACAATTCGCGAAACACCAGCCCTATCGACATCTCGCGCGCTGGCGGCGGCGCGTTGAGGTGCGGGATGCGCGCATGGGTGCCAAGTGAGGATACCAGGATCGATGTCAGGATTATGAGCGAGCCGATAAGGCCAAAGGTGACATAGGCTTCCGGATTAAACTGGCCCGCCTCATATTGGTCGTTCTGGTAGCGCGGGAAGACAGCGATGAACATAACCACGCCCAGCATATTCGCGCCTGTCCAGGCAATTAGATAGCGCAGGCTGTAAAGCTTGGTGCGTTCGTTGTAATCGCTGGTAAGATCTGGCGCGAGGGCGCTGTTGGGCGTGTGATAGAAGGTCACCGCAGTGCGGATTATGATCGAAAGGATGACGAGATACCAGAACAAGGTCGTCTGGCTCGCATCTATGGGAGGCACCCACAGGAAGAAAAAGCTCGCCGATACGGGCAGGGCGGCGGCGTACATGAAGGGGTGGCGGCGGCCCCATCTGGAGCGCAAATTGTCAGACCAATACCCGACGACGGGGTCGCTTATGGCATCGAACAGCAGCGCAATCGTGACCGCAAGGCCGACATACCACGCATCAAGCCCGACGACCTGGCTGTAAAAGATCAACAAGAAAAAGCTGAAGCCGCTCTTGATCACACCGGGGGCAATGGCACCAAAACCGAAGGCCAGCTTGGTGCCAAAGCGCAGCGGCGGCGCTGGAATAGCGCGCTCGCGTTGCCCGATAGCACCGGCGGTGCCAGCTTGTGATCCCCGGTCGCCGATTCCGGCTTGGCCGGCGGGGTCGGCTGAGTCTGGCAAATCGTCTCTCCCTTGCGCGACCTTATGGTGCTTTTGTTCTGTTGGTCGCCAGATTCGTGCCCGTGGCGCCAAGCCAAATAGTATGATATCCGGCTAATCCATTTTAATGCCGAACATTAGTGACGAGATTCATGGAACAGTCAACACGCGAGGACACAAAAACGGCCCTGATGCGGTCAGCCGAACGCCTGTTCGCGGAAAAAGGGCTTGGCACCGTCTCCGTCAAGGACATTACAAAAGCGGCGGGCGCACGCAATCCAAGCGCGGTGCACTACCATTTCGGCAACGTCGAAGAGCTGATCAAGGAAGTTTTCGCTCACCGCTTCCACCGGATCGAGAGCGACCGCACCGAGCGCTTGCTGGCCGTCGACATTGAGGATCCCAAACAGCGTCTGGTCCCGCTGATGGAGGCCGCGCTCGCTCCGTTTCTGGAGACGTGCCTGGAAGAAGACGGTCGGATGTATGTGCGCTTTTGCGTGCAGTTTGCCTCTGATCCGCGTTTTGACGTCCAGCAAATGGTGGATGAATACAGCGTCCACAGTCTTGAGATCCTGCAAACCAAGCTGGTGGGATGCTTGCAAGGCCTGCCGCGCGCTGTTCTGGCCGCGCGCCTGCGTCAGGGTTTCAACATCTCGCTGATACAGGCGGCGGACTTTTCGCGCCAGCTCGAAGCGGGCAAAACGCCCCGGCTTGAAAAGGTGGTCCGCGAGGCCGCGCTCAGTCTTTCAGGCTATTTCGCCGCGCCAGCTTCTTAGCTTTCGGGACAAAAACGACCGCGCTGACCTGCACGCCCTACACCGGAGCGGACACGTTGCGCCTTTACCAATCTCGGGCGCGCAAAGGGCTTGCGTCGAGCGCTCGCGCTTGGTATTTAATGCTTCACATTAATTGCTCGAGTGCGGTGCGTAGTGTTCAGACTAGCTGATTTCCTGCCGCGTTCGGGGTTCTGGCTGCGTGATTCGCCATTTGGTTTGTGCAGATGGACACGTCTTGCGGCGGGTAAAGTGAACGAAGGGAAGAGGTGAGATATGGCGACGATGGCTCCGGAAAAGCTCGACAAGGACGCGATCAAGCAGAAATACGCTGAGGAGCGCGCCAAGCGCCTGCGTCCCGAAGGCAACGACCAATATGTCCGGCTTGAGGGCACGTTCGACGATATCGCCGGCGACCCTCACACGCCATTTATTGAGCGCGATCCCGTGACCGACCATGTGACATTCGCCTTCATCGGCGCAGGGCTCTCCGGCCTTGTCACAGGCGCGCGTCTTAAAGAAGCGGGCATTGACGATTGCCGCCTTATCGACAAGGCCGGCGGCGTCGGCGGCGTATGGTACTGGAACCGCTATCCCGGCGTCCGCTGCGATACGGCGGCCATGGTCTACCTGCCGCTGCTTGAAGAGACCGGCTATATGCCGAGCGAGAAATATGTTCACGCCCCCGAAATCCGCGAACACTGCAATCGCATCGCGGACCAGTATGGCCTCAAGGACAAGGCCTTGTTCCACACCGTGACAACCGGTGTTGAATGGCTGGAGGACAAGAAGGTTTGGCGCATCACGACGAATCGCGGCGATGATTTCACCGCGAAATATGTCGGGATGGCCCCGGGCATGCTCCACATTGCGAAGCTTCCTGGTATTCCCGGCATCACGACGTTCAAAGGCAAGTCGTTCCACACCAGCCGCTGGGATTACAGCTACACTGGCGGCGATGCGGTGGGAGCGCCGTTGGACAAGCTGTCCGACAAACGCGTTGCGATCATTGGCACCGGCGCCACGGGCGTGCAGTGTATTCCGCAGGTCGCAAAGACAGCTAAACAGCTTTACGTGTTCCAGCGCACCCCTTCCTCGGTCGATACGCGTGAGAACCATCCGATTGACCCCAGCTGGTTTGAAGAGATCGCGACTCCGGGCTGGCAAAAGCGTTGGATGGACAACTTTGTCGACAATATGGGTCGCGGTATCCCGACCGAGGACCTCATCGATGATGGTTGGACCGAAATTGCCCGCCGCGTGCGCGAGAAGGTGTTCAGCCTGCCGCCCGAGCAGATGAACCCCGAAGGGATGCGCGAAGCGTTCGAAAACGCCGACCTTGAAAAGATGAACGAGATCCGCGCGCGCGTCGATCAAGTCGTCGCTGATGACGCCAAGGCCGCCGGTCTGAAAGCCTGGTATTCGCAATTGTGCAAGCGTCCGTGTTTCAGCGACGAATATCTCCCGGCTTACAACTCGCCCAACACCACTTTGGTCGACACCGATGGCAAGGGTGTTCAGGAAGTGACCGAGACCGGATTGGTAGTCAACGGCGAGCACTATGAGGTGGACTGCATCATCTATGCCTCGGGATTTGAGTACGGCGCGAACATGACGATGAAGACCGGGTTCGATTTCAAAGGCCGCGATGGCACCATGCTGTCGGATTACTGGGCCAACGGAATGCGCACGCTGCATGGCCTGCAAATCCATGGCTTCCCCAATGTCTTTGTGGTGCAGATGAGCCAGGGCGCGAACATGGTTTCGAACATTCCGCACAACATCGTGGATCACGCCAAGACAGTTGCCAAAGTCGTCTCGCACACCGAGAGCGAGGGATATGCCGAGGTCGAACCGACCAAGGAAGCGGAAGACGCGTGGATCGAAACCATCCTGAAAACACAGGCGGGCATGCTGGCTTCGACTGAGTGTACGCCGGGCTTCTGGAACAATGAGGGTCAGGGCTGGGACAAGAAGTTCCGCCAGGCCCAAGGGCATCCGGGAGGCGCGGAAGGTTTCTTCAAGCATATGGAAGAATGGCGCAATTCCGGGGCCTATGAAGGCCTGGCCTTTGCAAAGTAAGAGCTCCTTGTGGGAGGGCCGGGGCGGCGAAGGCAGCTCCGGCCCTCTTTTTTTGAGAGCGAAAAGCCCGCGATCGACGCTTTAGCCAAAAGCGCATGTGGCGGCGAATGGGGAGAGTGTGTGATGACCAAGATAAAGCTGCCCTGGTGGCTGCTCGTTATTATCGCGATTGAAATTCTGCCCATGTTTCTGGGGCCGTATATCGCGATGAACCGGCCCGCCTTCATGGGCGGCCCCGAAGCGGAAACGATCAATCAGGCCGCCTATATCTACACCGCGCGCAACGGCGCGGTGGGCATCGCCTTGATTTTGGCCACGATCCTGCGCAGCGCGCCGATGCTGTTCGGGCTGATCCTTGTCCGGCTGCTCACCGATTTTGTCGACTTGCCGACGATCCTGATCTTCGATCTGGTCCAGTACAAGGCGCTCAATATTGGGATCTTCGTTTTCTTCTATTACATCCCGGCGATTGTCGCGCTGCGGTACCTCTGGCGCAAAATGAAAGAGCCTGGAGGCGCGGATGTCTGAGCCGCTTCTGGTCGATCGTCGCGGCGCGGTTGCGATTTTGTCGAACAACGATGCGCCTTATAACCGGATGACGCTTGCCTTCATGGACCGGCTCGAAGAAGTCGTCGACGAGCTTGCCGATGATGAAAGCGTGCGCGCGATCGTGATTACCGGCGAAGGGGAGGAAAACTTCTCGGTCGGGATGAACCTCAAGCAGATCCGCGAAGGGATGGCGGCCAAAGGCAGCCTCGACGGCGTCTTCGATCAGCGGTGGCGCGTGCTGCAGAAGATCGAGACGATGGGTAAGCCTTGGGTGGTGACTATGTTCGGCTATTGCCTGGGAGGCGGTCTGGAATTGCCTTTGGCGTGCCACTTCCGTCTGGCGTCGAGCGAAGGCGCGCAGATTGGCCTGCCGGAGATGGACCTGGGCAGCGTTCCTGCCTGGGGCGGTCTTGCGCGATTGCCCCGATGCGTGGGCCGCGATCACGCCCTGGACATGATCTTGCGCGGCAAGAAGGTATCGGGTCCAGAGGCTTTACGGATAGGATTGGTGACCGAGGTCTGGCCGCTCGACGAGCTTAAGGATCGCGCCATCGCTCTGGCTGAAGAACTGGCGGCCATGCCGCGCCTTGCGGTCAAGAGCGTACTGGATTGTGTTATCGGGTTCGAGACCAAGAGCCTGCACGAATCGCTTGCCGATGAGCGCCGCGCGGTGCACGCCAACACCGGCACAGCGGATTCCATGGAAGGCATGATGGCGTTCCTTGAAAAGCGCAAACCGGTCTTCAACAAGGGGTAAGCGCGCGATGAAGGACCTGCGGTTGGTTGGCGTGGGTGCCTCGCCCTATACTCGAAAACTGCGCGCCGCCTTGCGCTTTCGCCGGTTGCCCTATCGCTTTGTGGTGCCGGGCAGCAAGGAGGCAGAGGCGCTTCCGGGCGCACCCTTGCCGCTGGTGCCTTACATTGTTGCGGCCGACGAAACCGGCGAACTTACGCTGGCCAAATCGGACACGACGCCGATCCTCACATTTCTTGATCAGTCTCGCCAATACCGCCCCTTGCGCCCCGCTGACCCGGCCTTGCGGCTGATCGATCTGCTGATCGAGGACTATGGTGATGAGTGGCTGAGCAAGTGCATGTTCCATTATCGCTGGTCACACGGGCCCGACACGGCCCGCGCCAGCGCTTACCTTCCCTATGCGCGGCAGTCGCAGATGACACCGGAAGAAGGCCGGCAGGCCGCCGATTTCTTCGCCAACCGCCAAATCTCGCGAATTGGCGTCGTGGGCTCCAACGCCATAACCGCGCCAGTGATCGAGGCGAGTTGGCGGCGGTATCTGGAGATCTTTGACCGGCACATTCAGGCCGCGCCCTACCTGCTCGGTGATCGTCCGGGCGCGGGCGACTTTGCCTGTTATGGCCAGATGACAATGCTGGTCATCACCGATCCCACACCAGCAGCGGTCGCCTTCGAACTCTCGCCCCGAGCCTATGCATGGACGGAAAAATGCGAAGATCTGAGCGGAATTGATGTGAGCGATGCGGATTGGATCGACCTTGACGCGCCGCCCGCCACCTTGCGCGAATTGCTGGGCGAGATCGGGCGGGTCTATGCGCCTTTTCTGCTCGCCAATGCGGCGGCGGTACAAAGCGGCGTGGGCAAGGTGGAGTGCGAGATCGACGGTCGGCCCTGGGAACAGGACCCCTTCGTATATCAGGCCAAATGCCTCAAATGGCTGCGTGAGGAATACGCATCGCTAGGCGAGGCTGATCGAGCGCGGGTTGACGCAGTGCTGTTGGGGACGGGATGCGAAGCCGTCTTTGCCTAGGCAGGCTTTGACCGGCGACGCAAAACCCAGCGCACCCCGAGACCCAGAGCGACCAGGATCAGCAGCGGAACACCGTAGATAATCAAACGCAGCCACGGGTAAAACTCCATCATGCGCTTGTTCGTGTTGTCGAGCACGGTCTGGATTGAGCTGTAACCTTCCGGCATTTCGAGCACACCAACGCGGTTGGAATAGGCGTCAAACTCCTTCAGCATGTCTGCGAGGATTTCAGGTTCGCTGTCGCTGAGATCGGTCGTTTCTCCCGGATCGGTAGCCATGTTGAAGAGACGCCAGACGCCATCGCCCACCGGCGGCACGCTGCGAGTGATCTTGTAATCCCCCTTGTACAGCGCCGAGTTGCCCGAGACCTCGATCGCGCGGACCTCGTCCTTGGCATAGACGCTTTGCGCTTCGCCGGTGATCACCGGCATCAGGCTGCGACCCGTCATCTTTTCGCCGCCTGCCGGGCCGTCTCCTGCGTCGATCCATTCAAGCAGGGTGGGCGCGATGTCGGGGGTCATCGCCGGCCCGTCAATCCGTGAAGGCTCAAGGCCGGGACCGGTAATGATAAGCGGCACGCGAATGCCGCCTTCGGTTGCGTAGAATTTGAACCAGGCGCCCGGCGTGGCCGCCGCGACGGCCCATTCCGGTCCGATAAAGCCCCAGTGGCCCTTGCCGCCCATATTTTCAGGGCCAAGATCATAGCCGGTCAGCCACAGATACGCCCCGAGTACAGCATTGTTGTCGCCGCGCGAAGGTTCGGGGCCATTATCCGAGGTGACCACGAAGATCGTGTTATCGTATTCTCCGGTTGCCTTGAGATGATCGATGAAGCGGCCAATGTGGAAATCCATCGCCTCCAGCATGGCCGCATTGATCTCCATGCGGGCCGCATAAAGGGCGCGGTCTTCATCGCTTAGGCTTTCCCAGGCGCGGTGCTCTGCTGGCGGATCGGCCATGGGAACGCCTTCCGGAATTAGGCCAAGCTGCTGCGCGCGCTCGTGGCGCTGCTGGCGCAAGACTTCCCAGCCCGTATCATAGCGGCCCTTGTACTTCTCCACGAATTCCTTGGGCGCTTGTACAGGGATGTGGATCGCCTGGAATGGCAGATAGGCTAGAAACGGCTTATCCGCATCAGTCTCGCCGAGATATTCAATCATCTTGTCGACGATGAATTCGGACGAGTAGAAATTTTCGGGCAGGCTGGTTTCGACCCCGTCTTCCCACCACGGCGCCTCGGCGTAATAGGGGATGTAACCCTTGTCCTCCCAATTGTCCGCGCCTGATGCCGCGAGCGCAAAGCTGCGATCAAAGCCGTGTGCCTGGGGCATTTCGTCCGATGTTTCGCCCATGTGCCACTTGCCGACCATCAGCGTACGATAACCTTCTTCGCGCAGGCGATCGCCCAGCGTGAGGACGCCCGGTTCGAGCGCCATCGAATAGCCCGGCTTGCCGGCCTGTTCTTCGGGCAGGACCTCGGGAATAGTGGCAACGCCGGTCAGATGGTTGTCCATACCTGTGAGCAGCATGGCGCGCGAAGGAGAGCAAAGCGGTGATGCGCGATATTGGGTAAAAAGGGCGCCGCGCTCAGCCAGAGCGCTAATGTTGGGGGTGCTTGCCTCCCCGCCATAAGGGGCAAAATCCATCAGGGCGGCATCATCGGCAAGGATCACCACGATGTTGGGACGCTTGGCGGGTGCTCCCTCGGTTTGGGGTTTCGCCTGCTCAAGGGCGGCCTCAGGTGCCTGCGCCAACGGGGCGGTTTGCGGCGCGAGCGCGCTCAAAACAAGCAACCCTACCACAAAGAGACTGGCCAAGAGGCCTTTCATCGTTTTTGCAGACACGATCACTTTTCCATCCCCCCATCGCCAGCCTTAGCCAGCCCATCATTTTGTGCCGTAACCCTGTGAGCGCAACGGACGCTCACAGGGCCACAGATTTCACATTAGTCAGGCCGCTCGCACGCTGCAATCGGCCCTTCATATGTCCTGTCAGGCGCGCTTACTTGCTTTGCGCGTCAAGACGGGCCTTGAGCTGGTCGAAGGTGACATAGCCGTCACCATCGGTGTCAATACGGCTGAAGAAACGCGCAAGGCGAGTCATGCCACCATCTTCGGCTTCTTTCTGGGTCAGCTTGCCGTCGCCGTCCTTGTCCGCCGCTTTGAAGCGTTCGGTCAGTTGCGCGAGTTGCTCTTCATAGGACTGCGCGTGCGCCGCCGGGGCAACCGCAAGCGTGGCGATCGAGAGGGCGGCAAAAAGCATGGTCTTTTTCATAGTGTTGGTTCCTCCATTTTAAGTGTGTTCGTTGGACAGCAAAATTCACAGGGGATTGGGCAGTGATGTCCGCGCCCGCCATGCGCTCCTCAGGCTGAATTGCGAATGAAACGGGTCGCCGCAAAATTGTAAGAAATCTGATACAATCCCAGTGTGTTACAACAGGTCAGAGCGTTCGATCTCCTTGTTGCCTGGCGCTAGTGAGAACAGCATTCCGTCCGCTCCCACCACGATCTTCCCGTCAAACCGGTCTGGCGCATCGCCCAGAAAGGCAGCGTGAAGGTAGTCGGTCGGCAGAGGGGGCACGAGGTGGGACAGGACCAGGGTTTGCGCGCCTGCGGTCTGCGCGCTTTCAGCGGCCTGTTCGGGCGAGGCGTGGTAATCCTGAATGTCGAAGAAGATCTTGGCAGCGATGGTGTTGCCGCGCCGCTCCATTTCGAGCTGCATCTCTTTGACCAGCTTGGGCTGAAGCGCGTCATGCACGATGATGTCAGCGCTCTTGCACACTTTTTCGAGATTGGCGGATTTGGCCGTGTCCCCGCTGATGCAAAGCGCGCGGCCCTTGTAATCGAAGCGATAGCCGACTGCGGGAAAGACCGGCGCGTGAACCACATTGAATGCAGTGATCGTGAGGTCGCCGTCTTCCAGCACCGTCACCTGGTCTGCTGTCATCGCAAATGGATGTGCGATGGCACCGCCGCCAGTTGTGGGCGCGACCCCTTCGCCATGGTGCGCCGTGCGATAGGTGTCGTCTGTGGCGTAAGCGGCGTTAAACCCGTCGATCACCGCCTCCACACCGCTCGGGCCGTGCACGTTCAGCGGGGTTGTTTTCGCCTCGCGCACCCAATGCATCAACATGAGCGGCCCCATCCCGTCGATATGATCGGAATGAAAATGGGTAAGCAAGACGCCGTCTACATCCGCGGTGTTGATGCCCATTCTGGTGAGGTTGCGTGCGCCGCCTTCGCCAATATCGACCACAAACATCCTGTCTCCGGCGATCACGACGTTGCATGGCCCGGCTCGGTCGGGGTTGGGCATGGGCGAACCCGTGCCGCACAGGCCAAGATGCAGCCCGTCGGAAAGCTCTCCGTTTACTGTGCGGGCAATATTTTTTGCCGCGCCATATTTGAATAAGGCCATGCCAAGTTGCGATGGCACCGCCGCCAGTTGTGGGCGCGACCCCTTCGCCATGGTGCGCCGTGCGATAGGTGTCGTCTGTGGCG
>JBCBKF010000031.1:0-13938 GCA_038522255.1 Pseudomonadota bacterium | reverse complement strand
GCATGGTCTCGGAAATGTTCACGCTGATCAAGGCGACCGGCCTCACCAAGGTGAGCGAAGGCGGTGGCCTTGCGGATGAGAACATCACGGTGCACCGCGTGCCGCTTGAAGGGCTGGCTGATTTCGTCACCCAATGGCGCGCGGCGGGCCATGGGGTTGATGTGCGCATAGCCATGCTGATGACGCCAGGGTTTCTCGGCTAAGAACACGAAGAGAGAGGGATACCAATCATGACCAAACGCTGCGAAGGCAAACTCGCGCTGGTGACAGGCGGGGCGCAAGGCCTGGGCCGGGCGCATTGCATCAGGTTGGCGCAAGAGGGCGCGCGGGTGCTTGCCACCGATATCAACGGCGAAGGCGCGGCGGAAACGGCCGCCATCGTCAACGCGGAAATGGGCGCAGGCACCGCGTTTGCCATAGCCCATGACGTGACCAAGCCCGATCAGTGGGACGCCGCGATTGACGCCGCGCGCGATCAGATGGGCGGGCTCAATGTCCTCGTGAACAATGCCGGGATCGGAGTTGGCGGCAATATCGAGACGGTCAAAATCGAAGACTGGCAGCGCTGCTTTGACATCAATGTCACCTCGATCGTCCATGGCTGCCAGAAGGCCCTACCGCTGATGCGCGAACACGCGCCGGGATCGATCATTAACATCTCGAGCATTGCTGGCCTGATCGCAAGCGACACAATGCCCGCTTACAACGCGTCGAAAGCGGCGGTGTGGATGATGTCGAAGTCAATCGCGCTCCACTGCGCCAAGAACCGCATGAACATCCGCTGCAACTCGGTCCACCCGACCTTTGTCGATACGCCAATCCTCGATGGCACGGCGCGCAACGCGCAGCTGGACAAGGATGTGCTGCTGGAAAAGCTGGCGCGGCAGATCCCGCTCAAATTCGTCGGCGAGCCCAACGATATCGCCAATGCGGTGGTGTACCTCGCGAGCGATGAAAGCCGCTTTATGACCGGCGCCGAACTTAAGCTGGATGGCGGTATCAGTGCGATGTAATTTGTATTCGCCATCCGGACGAACATAAAAAGAGGGGCCAGAACGGCCCCTCCCGGTTTTCATTGATGTCAGGCTGCGTGAGACCCTTTTTGCAAACCGGGTCCGCTTTTTAGTCTCACACAGTTAGTCGGCGATCAAAGCGATGATCAGGTAGATCAGGATCGGGCTACCAAAGCCGACCAGAGTTGCAATCACAAAGCCAAGACGCACGATCAGCGCATCAATCCCGAAATAGTCAGCGATACCGCCGCACACTCCGGCAAGCTTCGCATCGCGCTTGTCGAGGCGAAATTTCTTGGGCGGCATCCCCCCTGATCCTTTTGTTACGTTACTCATGCTAGAACTCCCATGGCAATCGGGCTGGTGGCGAGCGCGGGGCTGGCTGGAACAATCGCGGTGGCAAGCAGCACGCCGGTGAGCACAAGTGCCGCGGCGATAGCGAGCAAGCGATCGCTAACATGATGGGGAAAATGGTTAGGCACAAGCATTGTTATTGTCTTCCTTTGGGTTGGTGCGGGGGTCAGGCCAGCGAAGGGCTCGCCGGGATGATTGCGTAAGCGAAGGTGCCGATCGTGAGCATCACCGAAAAGGCGGCAGCGAACAGTCGGCCAGTGGTGTCGTTGTTGAGCATTGCGGGGGTTCCTTTGGGGTTTGGTAGCGCGAGGCTCAGACCATGACGGACGGGCTGGCGGGGATGATCGCGTAAGCGAAGAGGCTGGCCGAAATCACGACCGAGAAAGCGGCGGCGAGGATGTTGTTGGCGGCGACAGACATTTTGTAAGGTCTCCTTTAGTTGGTTTGGTGTCTTTCCGGGCTCTTCCCTTGGGACACCCGACGCTTTGCAGGAGGTGTGCCAAACTCGAAAAATGGCGGAATTCTGCCATTCCTCGATGAACAACTTGACCCACTTTCATTCATCAATCCGAAAGGTTGGGATTTTTTCCCACCTATTGGGATCGGGTATTTCGGGCGATGTGCGGCTAGCCATCGCGCGCGCGCGTGCTAACCGAGACAGCGTCCATGTCGCTTGCCAAGATCACCCTTCAGAACTTCCGCAACCACCAGGAGAGTGCGCTCACCGAGACCGCGCATTTCAATCTGCTGGTGGGCGAGAATGGCGCGGGAAAGACCAACGTGCTCGAAGCGATCAGCCTGCTGAGCCCTGGCCGCGGCCTGCGCCGCGCGGCGTTGGGCGAACTGGCGCGCCATGCTGCGGATTGTGAGCCGACCTGTGGCTTTGCCATCGGCGCCAGCCTGATCGAGCAGGGTCAGGTCTCTGCACGCCTTGGCACATACACTGAGCCCGAGCGCCCCACCCGCCGTCTGGTGCGCATCAACGGCGCAGAGGCGAGCGCGGCGGCTTTGTCCGAATGGCACGCGGTAAGCTGGCTTACCCCGGCGATGGATGGGCTATTCACCGACAGCGCGGGCGCGCGGCGGCGTTTTGTAGACCGGATGGCGCTCGCGATCGAACCCGGCCACGCCAAATCGGTCTCGCAATATGAAACCGCTCTGCGCGAACGCAACCGGCTGCTGGAAGAGCGCGGCGATGCACGCTGGCTCGACGCGATTGAGGCGCAGGCCGCCCAGCATGGAGCGCGGGTGGCCGCCGTGCGCGCGCAACTTATCGCGCTGCTAACCGATGAACTCTCCGCCCTCCCGCCTGAACCCTTTGCCAAGCCCACGCTCACCTATCGCCCCGGCGGGCCAACCCAACCGCCCGAGTTGATCGCCAGCTTCGCGCGCGAACGCCGCCGCGATGCCGCTGCTGGGCGCGCGCTCACCGGCCCGCATCGCGATGAATTGGAGGTGGTGATGGCTTCAAGCGGTATCGCCGCAGCTTCGTGCTCCACTGGCGAACAAAAGGCGATGCTGATCGCAATCACGCTCGCACAGGGGACGCTGGCTGCGCAGGGCCGCCCGAGCGTGCTGCTGCTGGATGAAGTTGCCGCTCATCTCGATCCCGTTCGCCGGACCGAATTGTTTCGCCGCCTCAGGGTAGGCCGCGCACAGGTATGGATGACCGGCACCGAACTCGCCCCCTTTGACGCGATCGCACAAGAGGCCGCCATCTGGCGCGTGACCGGGGGGAAACTGCAGCGGCTTTAGCGCGCCTTAAGCCTCATCGCTATCGGGTGGCGGCAGAGCAGCCGCGACGTCATTCACCGTCGCGCCGACCAGTTCCTCAATCCCTTCCACCGTGGGGTGGATGCGATCATCCTGGAACAGTTGCGGCTCCTGGTAGATTTCCTCCAGCCAGAACGGGATCAGCGCCGTGTCGTATTCGCGCGCCAATTCGCCATACATCGCATCGAACGCGGCGACATATTCGGGACCGTAATTGGGCGGGGCGCGCATCCCCATGATCAACACCGGGATCTCGCGGCGCTCAAGCTCATCCAGCATCGCGACAAAGTTGGCGCGCGTTTCGGCCGGTGAGAGCCCGCGCAGCAAATCGTTACCGCCCAGTTCCAGGATGAACAGATCGGGCAACTCCTTTTGCTCGTCGAGCACAAAGGTCAGCCGCTGCAAGCCCGCCGCGCTGGTGTCGCCCGGAACCGCAGCATTGGTGATCCGCGCATTGACGCCGCGTGCGCGCAGCGCGGCTTCGAGCTTGGCCGGGTAGCTGTCACCCGGTGCATCGTCGAGCCCGTATCCGGCAAACAGGCTGTCGCCAAAGGTGAGGATGCGGACCTCTTCGCCCATCACCGGGATGGGATCGAGGATATCGCCCTCTCCGGCGCCTCCCGCCGTCTGACCAGCCGGGGTTACCGTATCTGCCGGTCCGCCACACGCTGCGAGCGCCAGCATTGCCGCCAACACCAGCGCTTGCGCCAATGGGGCGGCGCGTCCAAACGTCGTATCAATCACCCTCAAATCCGTTCGCCGATCTTCTTCATCAGTTCGATGGTCGGCGTTCGCAGGTCTGCATCCTCGACACCCGGCCGCCGAACTTCCAAGAAGAATGTGTATTTGCCCGCGCGGATCAAGCCATCTTTCGCAAACGAGCCTTCGTAAGAGGCCTCATCGCCAATGCCTTCAAGGGCAGTGAATTCCTCGCCGCCCGCGGGCTTGGTAAAGCTGTAATATTCCGAGGCCTCGTCAACGCCCTGCCATTCGGTGAGCGCGAATTCGACATTGATGTACCGGCCAGGACCACCGTCAAGGACTTCGTAATCGCACTCGGAGAACAGCACGCCGAATTCGTCTATCTTGTCGACAGCCTTCGGCTTTTGCACGAATTCAACACCGTCAAACACCGCTGAGACGTCTTCGCTGGTGAGATAGTCGCATGGCGCCGCGAGATCGAGCAGGACGCTGCCCTGCGCGCCCTCGCCCGCCTGAACGCTCGGCGCTGCGCCCTCATCACCCGGATCGCTACCGCCGCAGCCTGCCAGAGCCGCCGCCATGCCTGCCATCGCGATTCCTGTGATTGCTTTGTGCATTGCCATGATACCCCTCCCCATCCTCGCACGGGAGACCTACCGCAAAACGCCAGAGCTGAGAACGCTCAAAATGGTGCCCGGCCAAAAGCTGCAAAACTTCTACAAAGCGCGACGCGCGGCGTCTTGTCTCTCACACATTTCATCGCCATTTGAGGGCTGTGACAAATCCTTCTCCTGCTATCACCGCACGCAATCTCACTCTCACTCTGGGCAGCGCCGCTGCTCCGGTTGATATCCTCAAGGGCATCGATCTCGACATCGCGGCGGGGGAAGTGGTGGCGCTGCTGGGCCCGTCAGGATCGGGCAAGAGCTCGCTGATGGCGGTGCTCTCAGGGCTTGAGCGCGCCAGCGGCGGCTCGCTGATGGTGGCGGGGCAAAACTTTACTGATCTCGACGAAGATGGCCTCGCTCAGGCGCGCCGGGGGCGGATCGGGATCGTGCTGCAAGCCTTCCACCTGCTGCCGACCATGACCGCGACCGAAAATGTCGCCACCCCGATGGAGCTGGCCGGCAGCGACGATGCAAGCGCGCGCGCGGAGGCCGAGCTCGAAGCGGTCGGCCTTGGCCATCGCACCGGTCACTACCCAACGCAGCTATCGGGCGGAGAGCAGCAGCGCGTTGCCATTGCCCGCGCTACCGCTCCGCGACCCGCGCTGATCTTTGCCGATGAGCCGACCGGCAATCTCGACGTGACCACCGGGTCTGAGATCGTCGATCTGCTGTTCACCCGCCGCGCTGAGACCGGGGCGACGCTGCTCGTCATCACCCATGACCGCGCGCTGGCCGAACGGTGCGAGCGGGTTCTGACCATGGCCGATGGCAAGATCGTCTCGGACCGTGCGGGAAAGAACCAGTGAGCGCGGTTGATGCCGGGGGCCTGACCTGGGGCGATGCATGGAAATTGGCGCGGCGCGATCTCAACGCGCGGTTCAAAGGCCTCAGGCTTTTGGTGGTGTGCATTTTTCTGGGCACCGCAGCGCTCGCGGCAATCGGCACGCTGACCGCTTCCATCGAGCGGGAGCTGCAATCCTCCGGCCAGGAGATCCTCGGCGGTGACCTCGAAGTCGAGATCTGGCAGCGCGGCCTTGAGGAAGAGGAACGCGCCGCGCTCGAAGACTTGGGCACGGTGTCGGGCGGCACGCGCCTGCAAGCCATGGCGATCAGCGATGCAGAAACCGGAGCGGCGGGCGAAGGCAATGCCGCGCCAATCGAGCTCAAGGCGGTCGATGCCAAGTGGCCGCTATATGGGGTATTGACGCTCGCTGACGGACGCGAAGTGGCCGCCCCCACGGGCAATGACGCGTGGCTGGCGCAAGGCGCGATCGACCGGCTCGGTATCGCAGTGGGCGATCAGTTTCGGATCGGCACCGTCACTCTGACCGCGCGCGGCGTGATCGATGATGAACCCGACCGCTTGTCCGAAGGCTTCGCGCTGGGTCCGGCGGTGATTGTCGCTGAAGACCTGCCCGTACGCGCCGGCCTGCTCGCCCCCGGAGCGCTCTATCAGAGCAAATACCGTATCGCTTTCGACAATCCAGGCCTTAGCCCGAGCGATGAAGCCGATGCGCTCGAAGAGGCTTTTCCCAATTCCGGCTTCGATTTCCGTACGCGCGATCGCGCTTCGCCCGGAGCGGACCGGTTTGTGGCGCAGATGAGCGATTTTCTGACTCTTGTGGGTTTGGCCGCGCTGGTGATCGCCGGGATCGGGATTGCCGGCGGGGTGTCCTCCTATCTCGACCAGCGCCGCGCGAGCATTGCAACGCTCAAGGTGCTTGGCGCTTCCTCTCGCGATATTGTCCGGATTTATGCGCTGCAAATTGCGGCGGCGGCGATTGTCGGCAGCGTTCTGGGCCTTGCCTCCGGCGTGCTGGTGACGCCGATCTTTGGCGCGGCGCTGGACGGATTGCTGCCGGTGCAGACCGGCTTCGTGATCGAGCCTGCGCCGCTGATGCTGGCGGGCGCTTATGGCCTGCTGGTCGCCTTTGCCTTTGCCGCTGCGCCCTTGCTGCGCGCGCGTAGCTTTCCGGCCATGGCGCTGATGCGCAGCCGGATCGCCCCGCTCTCACGCGATCGCCGCGCTTTGCTGGCAACGGGCCTGGGGCTGACGCTGATTTGCCTACTGGCGCTGATCACCACGGACCGGGTTGAGCTTTCGGCGAGCTTTCTGGGCGGCGCTGGTCTCGCTCTGGCCATGCTGGCCGCGCTCGGGCTTGGCATTCAGCGCCTCGCTCGCCGCGTCCCGCGCCCTAGCAACCCGATCCTGCGCTCCGCCCTTGCCAATATCCATCGCCCCGGCGCCCCCACAAGCGCTTTGGTCACCGCACTCGGCTTCGGCCTTGCCGCTTTCGTGCTGCTCGCCTCGGTCCAGACTGCTATTGACGGCAATATCGAGGCGCGTGTCCCGCAAGAGGCGCCCGATTACTTCGTGATCGACGTGCCCCGCGAAGGAGAAAGCGCGTTTCGCGAGCTCGTGAGCGAAAGCTTCCCCGAGGCCGAAATTCGAACCGTGCCCACCCTGCGCGGATCGGTCCTCGCCTATGGCCGCGAGGGCGACATGCAGCGCGTGGCCGAGCTGGACGAAATCCCCGATGGCGCCTTCATCCTCAACGGTGAGCGCCCGATGACCTACGCCGCCGAGCTGCCTGAGGGCAATTCGCTGATCAAGGGCGAATGGTGGGACCCGGTTGAGCCCGATGATTACTACGTCTCGATCAGCGCAGACCTGGCGCGTGCGCTCGATCTCGAAATCGGCGATGTGATCACCATCGGCGTGCTCGGCAGCGAGCGCGATGTGCGCATCGCTAGCCTGCGCCGGATTGATTGGGAAAGCCTTGGCTTCAACTTCACGCTCGTCTTCTCGCCCAACACACTTGATGATGTGCCGCACAACCTCGCCGCTTCGATCGAGCTGAATGAGAGCGGCGACGCAGGCAATATCGCCCAGCAGCGCGGCGAATTGCTGCGCGCCATGGTGCGGCGTTTCCCGTCGAGCTCGGTCGTCGATATTGGCGAGATACTGGTCGAAGCGCGCACATTGCTCGAACAGGTTGCGCTCGCCACACTGGCGGCGGCGGCGGTGGCGGTGCTCGCAGGGTTTGCCGTGCTGATGGGCGCGATTGCAGCAGCGCGCGCGGCGCGGATGTACGACACCGTGGTGCTGCGCGTATTGGGCGCGAGCCGGCGTCAGGTGCTGATGATGCAGCTTGCCGAATATGGCCTGATCGCGACCTCGCTGGCGCTGGTGGCGCTGGGCCTTGGCGCTGGGCTTGGCTGGGTGATCATCACGCAATTGTTTGAATTTGACTGGCTGCCCGACTGGCCGCGCGTGCTCGGCGTGCTCGGGCTTGGCCTTGTCATGGTCCTTGCCTTTGCTCTGGGGGGCTCGCTCCCGCTCTTGCGCGCCAAGCCCGCCCAGGCACTGCGTGAATTGTAGGGGGGAGCAGTCACTCCCCCTGCCGATCAAGCGAAGACGTCTTCGTTATACGGATTTTTGGGATCGGGGCCGAACCGGTTTGGCCCGTCGGTTCCGGGCAGGAACATAAGCACAAGAAATGCAACGCTGGCGATGAAGCCTACAAACGGAATCGCGCCCGCAAGGGCAAGTCCAAGATACCACCAACCCGACATGTCGCGATCATGAAAGCGGCGAACAGTCACCGCAATCCCGGGAATAAGGGCAACGAGCGCATAGATCCCGTAAAGCCCGGTAAGAATAAGGGTGAACGTTCCAAGCGCTTCGAAAGGGTCGGGTGAGCCGCCCAATTCAGCCGCAGCCGACGCGCTTATCAGCGCAAAGAAGAAGGGCCCGGCGAGCACCACAGCGATAGCGACATTGAGCACCTGAAACATCCAGTACTCCATCCGGCGCGAGCGACCCTGAAAGTCAGCATAGCGCTTAAACGGCAAAATCATCCATTCCATTGCGTGATCCCCTGTTGCAATCGCCGCGAGCGCCCCACAGCCCCGCCGCGTCGACATAACAAAGCAAAACCCCAGCTTTTCTCAAGCATTATCTGCAACCATCACAAAAGAACCCCGCGCGAGCACCTCGCGCGGGGTTCGATTTGCCTGGCTGATCGGGCGTGCAATTAGAAGCGGAAGCGCACCAGGCCGCCATATGTACGCGGCTGGTTCGGATAGCCCGAAACCGTGCCTTCCTGCGCGACGCCGGGGAAGATCGTCAGGATCCATTCTTCGTCGAGCAGGTTGCGGCCCCAAACGCCAACCTCGATGCCATTGTTGAGCGCCAGAGTGATCGCACCGTTGACGTTGTTCACCTCGCGGCGGAATGGCTGATCGCCCGGCGACGCAAAGCCGTCAGAAATCTGCACATTGCTTTCGTGCTGGTAATCAAGACGCGTGATCAGCTTCGTGCCGCTATCCCATTCGTGGGTGTAGGTCGCCGAAGTCGAGATCGCCCATTCGGGAATGCCCGCCGGAGTAAGCCCGGACAGATCGCCCTGCGGCGCCGCGGTGAAATCGTCATACAACGCATCGAGGTGTGTAAGCGCAAAGGTCAGCAACAGACCATCGGTCGGCTGGATCGTGGTGTCAAACTCGAACCCGCGCACCGATTGTTCGCCCGCATTGGAAAGCGCAAAGCCTGTTCCGGTGAACAGGTTGGCCTGGAAGCCCTGGATCGACTGGTCAAACACCGCGAGGTTGAAGCCGACGCCTTCGAATTGGCCCTTCACGCCGATTTCAAAGACCTCGGTATCCTCCGGCCCGGCAAAGCGCGTGCCCGAATTCAGGTTTGGCACCGCAAGGCCGGCATCGATGATCGGGCTGTCAGGCGCCCCGAAGGTGGACCCGCCCGGCCCCGGGGTGAAATCGGTGTTGAGCGGACGGCTGTCACGCGACAGGTTTACCGAACTCGCTTTGAAGCCGGTGGCGTAGGTGAAATAGACGTTAAGCTCAGGCACCACCTGATACGCGGCGCGCAACAGGTAGGTGAAGTCATCGTCATTGGTCTGCCCGTCTTCAACCGAATTCGGGACACTCAGGAACGGCGGCTGGAACTGGAACGCCTGTAGGCCCAGCAGCTCGTTGACGGCAGGATCAGTAGCAGCTGCCAGCAAGCCGGCCTGAACCTCAGCCGGAAGCGCCTGAAATTCATCGCGCGTCGTCACTGTGGGCAGGGCGGGGTCCGCCGCGGTGGCGCCAGTGATGAACGCATCGACCAGATTGATCTGACCCAGCGGATCAAAGCTCTGCTGCGCGAGCGCGAAGTCTTTGCTGTCGTCGGTGTAATTGAAGCCGGCGGTGAAGATCAGGCCGTCGACCGGTTCGAAATCGACCGTGCCGAAGATCGACCAGGCCTGGTTCGACATCGAGAACTGCTCGCTCGTCAATAGCGGCGTTGTAAAGATGCTCTCCTGCGGCAGGCCCAACGCGGCTTCGGTCGCGTTGAAGACGCTCGGCTGGCCGGTCAGGACATCGTTGATGTCGCCGCCAGCGAGGATCTCGAAGAAATCACGGATTTGCGTGCCGTTTTCGAGCTGGCTCTCCTGCGAAATGCTCTCATCGAAGTAAAAACCGCCAAGCAGGAAGTTGATCGGACCGTCGAAGTTCGAGGTGATCCGGAATTCCTGCGTGAAGGTCTCTACCTTCTGATCACGCGTTTCGTTGGCAATGTCAGCCGCGCTGAAATCGATATCGCTCAGAAAGAAGTTATCAAGCTCGCGATAGGCGGTGATCGAGGTGAAGGTCAGCCCAATATCAGTCTCGTAATCCATCTGGATCGAGCCGCCGTAATTGTCGACCTGGTTCACTGGCACAAGGTTAAGATTGGCTGTGCGATCAAAGAACGTATCGAAGTCGCCAAGCTGACCGCCCAGCGCATTGAGCGCGGGCGCAGTCGGGCCGGCAACAACCGTGCCGACCTGGCAGCAAACCTCGTCAATGTTCGAATAGTCGGCAATAGCGCGGATGGTGAAATCGGGTGTCGGTTCGATCAGCAGCTGGCCGCGTACCGAATAGCGGTTGCGGTCGTTCTGATCGACACCAAGATTGACGATTTCGGCGGTGCCATCGCGATTCTGGTACGTCCCGTCGATAGAAAAGGCGATATTCTCGCTGATGGGTCCAGTGATATCGCCGCGCAGGAAGACATTGTTGAAGTTGCCGTAAGACGCCTCGATGTTACCGCCGAATTCGAACTGCGGCTCCCGCGTCACGATGGAGATGACGCCGGCGCTCGCATTCTTGCCGAACAGCGTCGATTGCGGGCCGTTGAGAACTTCGATGCGCTGAATATTGTTGAGGTCGGACAGGGCGCCGGCTGAGCGTGAGCGGAATACGCCGTCGATAAACACGCCGACCGAGGGCTCAACCCCAAAGTTGTTGTCGCCGTTACCAAAGCCGCGAATGATGAAGGTCGAGGCCGACGAGGTCTGCAGCTGACTGACCCGCAGCGACGGGGTGACCGTCTGCAGATCGAGCACGTCGCGGATCTGGGCCTGTTCGATGACTTCGCCGCTGGTGACCGAAACCGCAATGGGCGTCTCTTGAAGCGTCTGTTCACGCTTCGACGCGGTCACGATAATGCGATTCTGCGCTTCTGGCGCTTCGAGTTCAAAATCGTCCTCATCCCCTGCATCCTGGGCAAAGGCAGTGCCGGGGGCTGCGATCGCGAAGGCGGTGACACCTGCGAGCAGGGCGAAACGATACTTGCCGGCCGAGCCGGTGACATTTGAACGCATGAAAAATCCTCTCCTCAATCCATCGAAGGCAGGAGAGACGGAGACCAGGCCTTGGCTTTGGCTTTTTGTGCGATCCCGCAGGGCATTAGATGCCCTTGCTCCCCGTTTTCGAGTGACACCGGTGATACGCAAGTGTCAGTTTGGCGACAAGCGGGAAAGCAGACATTGCGCACGCTTTTCCCTAGGGACTTCGCGGTTATGTTGCAGTTTCATCACAGGCGATCGCGCCGCAGCGCTGCGCCAAGCGGCCCGGTTAATCGCCGAAGGCCTCGCTTTCGTGTTGCTCACCCATAAAGCACGGACCCGCATTGCCAGCGAATTGCGTAAAAAATAGACAAGGTCATCGCTGGCCGTACTACCTTGGCGTTTGCCCTTCCTTGCATGGCGTGCTTATCGGATCCGGGTGCTGGTTACTCGCTGGGTTGAACCGTCGTCATAATTGAAAAGTATGGTGATCCGGGTCGAGCCTGCCGAAATGATGCGGCCATCATCCGCGGGATTATCCGCCACGTTCTTTTCTAAATTGGCAGCCACCTCGTTCATGGCGGCCCACCGGGCAGAATTGGAACGATAGCGCGGATCAGGGCTGACCCGGTATGAACTGGTTCGCCAGGTTATCCGCCCGTTTGAGACCCGATAAGTCCCTTGATCGGTTTCGGTGTATTCGCCCGATGCCTCCGGATCATTCGGAAAATCCAGAAAATATGTGCCCTCGCCCTGATAACGGCCATCCGATGAATACGAGTAAGTGGCCTCCATCACCCGCATGGAAACCCAATCATTCTCAAAGGAATAAGGCTCAGACCGCCAGGTTCCCACCAGATCAGCGCTAGTCCAGTTCGCCGGATCTCTACGCTCTTGGTCTTGCTTGATCCCGTCGAGCGCCTTGCGCGACGCGTCGAGATTTTCCTTGATACGCTCGCTCTGTTCGGCGCGCTCTTCAGCTTCGCGCGCCTCGCGGTTGGAATTATTGACCGCCAGAACGCCGATGACACCCAAAGGAACAATAAGCGTACCTGCCCACCGTGCGATTTTGCTGCCTTCCTTGCGTTTCTTAGCCGCCATTTTCGGGTCCCCTTGCTCGAAGTTTCCGCCCCGGAATCGCTCTGTTGTTGCCCTTGGGCAATTCGATCCCTATTGGACGCGCGGAACTTAATCTAACCAAAACAAGCCACACTCAATAAGGATGCTGAATACCAAGCATTTGCGGCTTGTTATCCGATCCGCAATCCGAAAGCCCCTTCTCCATGTCCAAGGCTCCATCCAGCTTGCGCAATGTCGCGATCATCGCGCACGTTGACCACGGCAAGACAACGCTTGTCGATCAGCTCTTCCGCCAGTCCGGCACCTTTCGCGACAACCAACGCGTGGAGGAGCGGGCGATGGATTCCGGCGATCTTGAAAAAGAGCGCGGCATCACAATCCTCGCAAAGTGTACCAGCGTCGAATGGGAACATCCCGACAGCGGCGATGTGACCCGGATCAACATCGTCGACACGCCAGGCCACGCCGACTTTGGCGCCGAGGTGGAGCGCATCCTCTCGATGGTCGATGGCGTTATCCTGCTCGTCGACAGCGCGGAAGGCGCGATGCCGCAGACCAAATTCGTCACCGGCAAGGCGCTCGCGCTTGGCCTCAAACCCATCGTCGTCGTCAACAAGATCGACCGCCCCGATGGCCGCCCGCAAGAGGTGCTCGACGAAGTGTTTGACCTGTTTGCTTCGCTTGATGCGAGCGATGAGCAGCTCGACTTCCCCTCGCTCTTCGCATCGGGCCGCGATGGCTATGCAAGCGAGGACGAAAACGCGCGCGAAGGCAGCTTGGGCCCGTTGTTCGAACTGATCGTCAATCACGTGCCTGAGCCGGGCCTTGATCTGGATGGCAAGTTCAGCTTTCTCGCCACGCTGCTGGATCGCGACAATTTCATGGGCCGCGTTCTGACGGGCCGGGTCCAGTCGGGCACGCTCAACGTCAACGATCCGATCCACGCGATCGACATGGACGGCAACGTCGTTGAGGTGGGACGCGCCACCAAGCTGATGAGCTTTGACGGCCTTGAGCGCGTGCCGGTCGACAGCGCCAGCGCAGGGGACATTATCGCGCTTGCGGGCCTCGAAAAGGCGACCGTTGCCAACACGATCTGCGACCCGTCAGTCACGACGCCCATCGCGGCCCAGCCGATTGATCCTCCGACGCTCGCCATGCGCTTTGCCGTCAATGACAGCCCGCTCGCAGGGCGCGAGGGCGACAAGGTCACCAGCCGCATGATCCGCGACCGTCTGCTGCGCGAGGCGGAGACCAACGTCGCCATCCGCGTCACCGAAAGCGACGACAAGGACAGTTTCGAGGTCGCCGGGCGGGGCGAACTCCAGCTGGGCGTCCTGATCGAGACGATGCGCCGCGAAGGCTTTGAACTC
The DNA here is from genome assembly GCA_038522255.1 of Pseudomonadota bacterium. Classification (GTDB taxonomy): domain Bacteria; phylum Pseudomonadota; class Alphaproteobacteria; order Sphingomonadales; family Sphingomonadaceae; genus Erythrobacter. The sequence continues at coordinate 361 of JBCBKF010000031.1, read as the reverse complement.
GGCATCAGCCGGCCCAAAGTGCTGCTGCGCGAAGAGGGCGGCGAAAAACTTGAGCCCTACGAAACCGTCGTCATCGACGTCGATGACGAGCATTCGGGCACGGTTGTCGAGAAGATGCAGCGCCGCAAGGCCGACCTCACCGAAATGCGCCCCTCAGGGCAAGGCAAGACGCGCATCACCTTCTCCGCCCCCAGCCGCGGCCTCATCGGCTATCACGGCGAGTTCCTCTCCGACACGCGCGGCACCGGCATCATGAACCGCCTGTTCGAGAAATACGGCCCTTACAAAGGCCCGATCGAGGGGCGCAATAACGGCGTCCTCATCTCCAATGGCGACGGCGAATCCAACGCCTACGCGCTCA
>JBCBKF010000030.1:0-13991 GCA_038522255.1 Pseudomonadota bacterium | reverse complement strand
TTCCGCCGCCGACGATGCTGAAAAACTAAAAGTCGACGTGCGCTACAGCTGATCTGCAAAAAAACGATATCAGCGTTGGACAAGCGCGATGAGGGGAGCTAATAAGCCGCTTCCCTGTTTGGCCTGCCCGGGTAGCTCAGGGGTAGAGCAGCGGATTGAAAATCCGCGTGTCGGTGGTTCAAATCCGCCCCCGGGCACCATTCGCTGTTACAAGGGGTTTTGTCCAAATGTCCCGTCGCACCAAGCTTTACGAAGGCAAGGCCAAGATCCTGTACGAGGGGCCTGAGCCGGGCACTCTGATCCAGTATTTCAAAGATGATGCCACCGCGTTCAACGCGGAAAAGCAGGGTACGATCAACGGCAAAGGCGTGATCAACAATCGCATCAGCGAACACGTCTTCACCCGCCTTTCGCATATAGGTATCCCGACCCACTTTATCCGTCGGCTCAATATGCGCGAACAGCTTGTGCGCCAGGTCGAGATCATCCCGATTGAAGTCGTGTTGCGCAATGTCGCGGCGGGTTCAATATCGAAACGCCTTGGTATTGAAGAAGGCGAGCCGCTGCCGCACACGCTGATCGAATATTATTACAAGGACGATGCGCTTGGCGATCCGTTGATCGCGGAAGAACATATCGCCTGCTTCAACTGGGCGAGCCAGGAGGAGATGCACGACATTTCCTCCATGGCGATCCGTATCAATGATTTCCTGTGCGGGATGTTCGCTGCGATCAATATTCGCCTCGTGGATTTCAAACTTGAGTTTGGCCGCCTCTATGATGGCGATTACAGCCGCGTCATCCTGGCCGACGAAATCAGCCCCGATGGTTGTCGTCTGTGGGACATGGCAACCGGCGAAAAGCTCGACAAGGATCGCTTCCGCCGCGATCTGGGCGGCGAGGAAGATGCATATCGCGAGGTCGCTCGGCGCCTTGGCCTGTTGCACGCAGAGGACAACCAGCCGGGCGAGGTGCTCGACCTGTCGACCCACCGCTCCCGCCTGCGCGGCGCGCCTCCGAAAAAGTAAGCCGGGCTGCCCTGCGCATGCGCCGCTATCGCTAAGGATGGCGCGCATACATATTGGGTCGCAGAGACGCATCCATGCTTTACCCGCCGCGCCATCATCCAACGCCCCTTTTCAGCCTGCATAAATGCGCTAAGTTCATGGAATAACGACAACACCCATTCCGGAGAGATCGCGCCCCCTATGTTCCATCGCCCCACACTGCTCGCCGCGTGTCTGTTGCTGACCCTTCCCAATCTGGCGCTGGTTCAGTCGCTGGCGGCGCAAAACCAGATCAAAGCGCCCGCCGATCATTCCGCGCAGGATGAAAAGCCAGTCTGGGCATTTGAACAAAGCGATGTCGAGGTCGATCCGGGTTACGTTTTTGGCGAATTGGACAATGGATTGCGCTACATATTGCGCGAAAACGCCACGCCTGAAGGCACTGCTCTGGTCCGGATGCGCATTGGCAGCGGTTCGCTGGAAGAGACCCCGTCCGAGCGCGGCCTTGCGCACTATCTTGAGCATATGGCCTTCAACGGTTCGACCGGCATTCCCGAAGGCGAGATGATCAAGCTGCTGGAGCGTGAGGGGCTGGCCTTTGGCGCGGACACCAATGCATCCACCGGGTTCGAAGCGGTCACCTACATGCTCAACCTGCCGCGCAATGATGAGGATCTGCTCGACACTGCGCTGATGCTGATGCGCGAGACCGCGAGCGAGCTTACCATCGCCCAGGACGCCGTTGAGCGCGAACGCGGCGTTATCCTGGCCGAACGGCGCGATCGCCGCAATTTCCGGCAACGCGCGCAAGAAGACAGTTTTGAATTCTACGCGCCCGATGCGCGTTTCGCTGATCGCATTCCGATCGGCACGCTCGAAGTGATTGAGAACGCCACAGCGGCGCAATTGCGCGGACTTTATGAACGCACCTATACGCCGCGCAACACAGTTATGGCGATCGTCGGTGACTACCCGGTGGAAGTCATGGAAGCAGCGTTGCGTGCGTCGTTTGCTGACTGGTCTGGCCCGCCAGCGCCAGAAGAGCCTGTGACTGGACCACTCGATATCACGCAGGCAGGCAAGACCGACATCTACCTCGATCCCTCGCTCTCCGAGAATGTTTCCATCTCGCAATTCGCCGCTTGGCAGGATGAACCCGACACCCTTGCCAACCGCAAGCGGGCAGCGCTGCGCTCGCTCGGCTACGCGATTGTGAACCGCCGCCTGGCCCGCCTCGCGCGCGGGGCAGACGCGCCATTTCGCGGGGCAGCCTTCACACAAGGCGATTATTTTGAAGACGCGCGCACCGGCGGCATCAGCGTCAGCAGCGTCGACGGCGAGTGGCGAAAAGGTGTCTTGGCGGCGGTGCGCGAATACAACCAGGCGCTCACCTATGGCTTCACCCAGGCCGAAGTCAACGAGCAACTGGCCCGCCGTCGCACAGCGCTGGAAAACGCAGTTCAAGCCACGGATACGCTGTCAAACAGCGCCTATGTAGGGGCGGCCTTGTCGCTGGTGGCAAACGATGCGATCCCGACGACACCGGAATACAGCCTCGCCCTGTTCGAGGAAATGGCGCCCGAAATCACGCCAGAGGCCGTCTTTGAAGCCTTTAAAGCCCATGTCATCTCGCTTGATAACCCGCTCATCCGCTTTCAGGGGCGCACAGGTCCGGACGGCGGCAAAGAAGCGCTCCGCCTCGCCTTTGAAGAGGGGTTGGCGCTACCGATCGCTGCGCCTGAAGATACGGGTGCGGTGGAATTCGCCTACACCGATTTCGGCGATGCGGGCACGGTTGTCTCTGACATGACCGAGCCCCAGCTCGGCATCCGCCGGATCAAATTCGATAATGGCGTGCGGCTGAACATCAAGCAGACCGACGTAAGGGAAGACCGGGTCAATGTCCGCGTGGCCGTGGACGGCGGCAGCCTGATGGTCACAAAGGACGACCCGCTTGCCGTCTATCTGTCTGGCTCCCTGCCGGCTGGTGGCCTGGGCGAGCACAGCCGGGACGAGCTTTCGACCATCCTCGCCGGGCGCAGCGTGAACATTGGCTTTGGCGCAGGCGTGGACAGTTTCGGCATGGGTTCCACCACCACGCCGCGCGATCTGGAACTGCAATTGCAAGTGATGGCCGCGCTGCTTACCGATCCGGGCTATCGCCCCGAGGGCGTTGAGCGGTTCCGCCAGGGCATCGACAACTTCTTCGAGACGCTGAACGCAACCCCGGGCCGCGCGCTGAGCGCGGTGATCGGCGGCGATCTGTCCGATGAGGACCCGCGCTTTACCCTGCAACCCAAAGAGGCTTTCAAGGCGCTCGATTTCGCGGGGCTTCAGGAAACCATTGGCGACCGGTTGAGCCGGGGCGCGATCGAAATCGGCCTTGTCGGCGATGTCGATGAAGAGGCCGCGATTGCAGCGGTGGCGGCAACATTTGGTGCACTGGGCGATCGCGAAGTCGAGTTTCGCCCGCGTGAAGAGGCCCGCATCCGGACTTTTACGCAGGACCGCTCGACGCGCGTGATCGAGCATGACGGGGAAGCCGATCAGGCCTTGCTGCAAATGATCTGGCCAGCGCCCGACAACAGCGACCATGACGAGGTGATAAAGCTGCAAATGCTGGCCCGCGTGCTGCAATTGGAACTGACCGACCGTATCCGCGAGGAATTGGGTCAGGCCTATTCGCCCCGAGCCGGTGTAGATAACAGCCGTCACTATCGCGATTACGGGACGATCAGGATCAGTGTTTCGCTCGAAGACAATCAGGTCGACGCCGCGCGCGCTGCGATTGATGCGATGCTGAACGATCTGGTCGGCGACGGTATCTCTCAGGACCTTGTGGATCGGGGCCGCAAACCATTGCTGGAGCGGTATGATAATGCGCTTAAGGGCTTGGGCACCTACACCGCGCTGACCCAGCGCGCGCAGAGCGATCCGGAGCGGATTGATCGCTTCTTCGCGTATCCCGACATTCTGAAGGCGGTAACGGTCGATGATCTGAAAGCCGCGGCACAGAAATATCTTCAGCCCGAAGATGCAGCGACCTTCGTCGTCCTGCCCAGCGCGCTGGCCAAGGCAAAGGCGGCAGACGACGAGGCGGTTGCCCAAGCCGGGGCCGAGTGATCCGCGCGGCTGGCACTGTGATGGAGCGGCAGCTTTTAGCCTAAGCCAGGCGCACATCCTCCGCATGAAAAAGGGCTGACAGGTCGAAGCCTGCCAGCCCTTTCACGTATTTGCGGTATCCGGCGCGCTTCTCGTCAGGCCAAAGCCTGACATCGTGCACCTGAACAACCCCTAGAGGCTGAAACCCAACGAGACACCGATCACGCGCGGCTCGTTGACGAACGCTGTGTTGTTGTTGAAGTCGACTACGCCCTGCACGTTGTCTTCATCGGTGATGTTACGCGCGAAGACGGCGATCTCATACTGGCCATCATTCCCGCGATAACCCACTCGCAGACCGCCTTCGATGCGGCTGTCAGCGTTGTTCTCAAGGCTTTCATAAAGCAGGAAGTTGGTCTCGCCCAGGAACACCCAGTCTGTGAAGATGAAGAATTCATCGCTGTCGCCGACGGGCACGGTGTAGCTTGCGGTGAAATCACCGCTCACTTCGGGTGCGTTGGGGAACGGGTTGCCGTCGACCAGCGCAAACCCGTTGCCGTTGAACGGATCGGTCACGGTGCACTGCGCGCACACGCCCACGGCCAGATCCTCATCGTTGATCTGGGTGTTGTTGTACGCAATGCCCAGCGTGAAGAGCAGCTCTGGCGTTGCCTGGAACGCCGCGTCCAGCTCGTACCCATAGGCTTCGCCTTCATTCGCGTTGATCAGCTGAACCAGGTTGCCCGTACCGCCGACTGCGGTGAATTGCGGGTCTTCGACGGTGTAGTAGAACACCGAGCCGTTAAGGCGCAGGCGACGATCGGCGAGTTCGCTTTTGAAGCCCACTTCATAGCTGGTGATGTTTTCGGACTGGGCAACGCTGGGCGCGCCAAAAAAAGCCACGTCGCGGCCCTGAATGGTCGGCGCACGGAACGCGTTGGCGACCCGGGCGTAAAGGCTGGTCTCATCGTCGATGTCAGCGAACAGGCTGACGTCCCAATCGACGTTATCGTCCTGCACCGAAACCGGTTGCGGTGCGGCACCTTCGAGGACCACGAAGTCCTTTTCATCGTCCGAATAGCGCAGACCGCCCGTCACCCGGAACATGTCGTTGAGCTGATAGGACAGCTGACCAAAGACTGCCCAGGCGTCATTGGTGTGGTTCACGGTGACAGGCGGCGGGAAATCAAAGCCTACCGTGGTCACGTCGAAATCGCTGGTGAAGATGAACGATCCGACCTGCCAGCTGAGCGGGCCATCGCCGTTCGAGGCAAGCCGCGTTTCACTGGTGAACTGTTGCAGATCGATCGAATCCTGCGTGTCGGACGGGAACGGGATGAAGCCCGGCCCCGTTACCAGGTTGCCGCCATCAACGTCCCCGCGCGAAAACCCTTCGCTCTCCCAATAGCTGGAAATCTGGGTCAGCGTCGCAAAATCGAACTCATAGTCCATTTTGAGCGTGGCACCGAACTGCTGATAATCCGCCGGATTGCCGCCGCCAGCGTCATAAAACACCGTGTCGCGATCGTAGTTTTCGTTGAGTTCGTTATCTCCCGGGCCAAGCACGTTGGCGCGGAAGAAAGTCGAACTGCCATCAAGGTCGCGGAAGTTGACCGTTGCCAGCATCGAAAAGCGCTTGTCTTCATCAGGCGTCAGCAGCAACTGGCCACGAACCGCGAAATCGGTGTAGGCGCCAAGTACGTTTTCCTCGCCAGTAAAGCCGTTGTCGATCCAGTCGCCGCGGCGCTGAAACTGGCTTGCAATGCGAAAGGCGAGCTTGTCTTCAACAATGCCGCCGCCGACCGCCGCGTTCGCCGAAATAGTGTCGAGCGAGCCATAGCTGACTGCCAGTTGCACATCGTCTTCAAAGCCGGGCTTGACCGATTCGATCTTGACGATTCCTGCGGGCGTGTTGCGGCCAAACAGGGTGCCCTGCGGCCCGCGCAGCACCTCAACGCGCTGGACGTCAAAGATTGGGAAGGATTTGAGCGTCACGTTTTCCAGCACAACATCATCAAGGATCACCGAAACCGGCTGTGAGGCGGCGAGATCAAAGTCGGTGTTGCCAAGCCCGCGGATATAGAAACGCGGCGCGACACGGCCATTGGAACTTTCCACGTTCAGGCCCGGGACCGCGCCGGCCAACGCGGTGGTGTCGGCAGCGGCGGAAAAAATCGCGCCGATACGGCCCTCATCCAGGATTTCCGCCGAGATCGGCACGTCCTGAAGGCTTTCCTCGCGGCGGTTCGCGGTGACGATGATCGAGGGGAGCTCACCCTCTTGCGCTTCGCCCTGTGCGTTATCTTGCGCTGCGGCAGGGGCGGCAAAGCCAATGGCGGCTGCGGTCAATGCGGTGGTGCCTGCCCACAAGGCGCGGATGGCGGGAATATGATGTGACATGAATAGGCCCCTCATAAAAGAGTCGCGAAAAATACGAATGCGAGGGTGCGGCTGGCAGATTTGCCCGATTCGAGCGAGGTCCCGTGGCGCAAATGCTGCCGGAAAGTGTCGTTTGCGTGTCGTTCTTCTGAAGATTGTTGCAGGTCGGTTACAGATTTGCCCGCGGGGCCGCGCTCCGCTGGGAAGCCCACTGCGCAAAACCCGCAAGGCGCAGGGTGCGCAGAGCCGATTTAGGCGCTACACGCTCTCAATTCGTGGCACCCCCTTGCGTGCCGCGCTTTAAGGTCCGCTCACAGAAAGCATCCGCTCATGAATGTCCGTATCCTCGTCCGTCTCAAACCCGGAGTGCTCGACCCGCAAGGCCGCGCGGTGCACCATTCACTCGAAGGAATGGGCTTTGACGGGGTCGAGGATGTCCGGATTGGTCGCTTGATCGAAATGCAGGTCGCCGACGATACGACGGCCGAGGCGCTGCAGGCGATGTGCAAAGACCTGCTGGCCAACACGGTGATTGAGGATTTCGTGATCGAAACATATGCGCCGGAGAGCGCCTGATGGCTTTCAGCGCTGCGGTCATCACCTTTCCCGGTTCCAATTGTGATCGCGATATGGCGGTGGCTCTTGAAGCGGTGACCGGAACGCCGCCACTGCGCGTGTGGCACGGTGACGCCGACCTGCCGCGCGGGCTTGATTTCATCGCGCTTCCCGGCGGCTTTTCCTATGGCGACTATCTTCGCGCAGGCGCCATGGCCGCCAAAAGCCCGATCATGCGGGCGGTCGTGGAGGCCGCCGGGCGCGGCGTCACGGTGCTGGGCGTGTGCAATGGCTTTCAGGTGCTGTGCGAAAGCGGGCTGTTGCCCGGCGTTCTAATGCGCAATGCCGGCCAACGCTTCTTGTGTCGCACGGTGACGCTTGAGGTGGCGAACGCAAGCTCGCCCTTCACCGCAGGATTTCAGAATGGGGAAACCATCCGCGTGCCTGTAGCGCATCACGATGGCAATTACTTCGCTGATCCTGCGACGCTTGACGCGCTGGAAGCCGAGGACCGCATCGCCTTTCGCTACGTTCCGCCGTGCAACGGCTCACAGCGCGATATTGCAGGCGTGCTGGGCGCAAATGGCCGCGTGCTGGGAATGATGCCTCATCCCGAACGCGCGATGGAAAAAGCCGCCCACCCCGATCTTGGTGGAGCGGACGGGCGGCGCGTATTTGAAAGTGTTGTCGAAAGTCTGGTGAACGCTGCCTGAGGAGCGTGCAGGGTCAGGGGCGTGCAGGGTTAGGGGCGTGCATGGTCAGGGGCGTTCAGGGTCAGGCGCGCTTGGCCTTGGTCACCTTGAACAGGCGGCGCGCTTCCTCATTGGACATCGGCCGGCCAAAGTAAAAGCCCTGGATCTTGTCGCAGCCCAGATTGCGGATCAGTTCCGCTTCCTCGGCGGTTTCCACTCCTTCGGCTGTCGTTGTCATGTCGAGGCTCTTGGCCATCGCGACAACCGCGTTGATGATCGCAAGGCTTTCATTGCTCCCCTGCGAGGCGCCCTGGACGAAGGTGCGATCCACCTTGATCGTCGAAAAGCGCAGCTTGCGCAGATAGCCGAGCGAGGAGTAACCGGTGCCAAAATCATCAAGCGCCACCGAGCATCCAAGCGCCATCGCCTGTTCCAGAGCGTTGCGAGCGACCGTTGCGTCGCGCAGGAAGATGCTCTCAGTCACCTCGATTTCGAGCCGTTCCGGGCGCAGGCCACTTGCCGCCAGCGTTTCGACCACGTCCGTGTGAAAATCGGGATCGAGCAATTGTTCAGGCGAAACGTTGACGTTGACCTTGATATGTCTGGGCCAGTTGCGCGCTTCCATACACGCCTGGCGTAACACCCAGCGGCCGATCGGCACGATCAGGCGAGTTTCTTCCGCCAGAGGAATAAATTTGCTAGGGCTTACCAAACCATGATCCGCGCTGTTCCAGCGCGCCAGCGCTTCGAAGCTGACAATGCTCTCGCTGCGCGCGTCGACAACGGGCTGAAAATGCAGCACCATCTCGTCGCGGCTCAGCGCCTTACGCAGCGACACTTCGAGCTGACGACGCTCTTCGGCGGATGCGTGAAGCACCGGTTCAAACCGACAATGCTCGCCCCCGCCCACATCTTTCGCCCGGTAGAGCGCGAGGTCAGCGTTGCGCATCAATTCCTCGACCGTTTCCCCGTCTCGCGGGCCAAAGGCCGAACCGACGCTCGCGCCGACATAAAGCGTATGCTGATCGACCAGATAGGGTTCTGACAGGGCATCGATCACCTGCCGCGCCATCACGCGCACATGGTTCGAATCGCTCGCGTCGCGGATCACAATCGCAAACTCATCCCCGCCAAGGCGCCCGCAGGTCGCGTTCTCTCCCATCAGGTCCCTCAGGCGCGAGGAAACCTGCGCCAACAGCTTGTCGCCTGTCATGTGCCCGAGCGAGTCATTCACCGCTTTGAACCGATCCAGATCAACCATCAGCAAGGCGCAGTTCGTGCGCCAGTGCTCCGCAAACCGCAGCGCCTCGCCCAGCGCCTCGGTCAATTGGAGGCGATTGGGAAGCGAAGTCAGCGTGTCAAACCGCGCGAGATAGGCGATCTTTTCATCGGATTCGCGTTGATCGGTAACATCAGAGCCCACCCCGCGAAAGCCATCGAACTTGCCCCGCTCATCGCTCATGGGCGTGCCTGACAGTTCCCACCAACGCCGCTCGCCATTGATCGAGACCTGAACCATGAGATTGGAGAAGTTCTCCCGGTTCTTGAGCCTGTCCGCGAGTTCGTGCAGGCTAGTGGGATATTGTCCCTCGTTCCAGGTGCGCGAGGTCACAAAATCCAGCAGCGGCTTGCCTTCCACCTCGGCCTGGGTGCGCCCCAGCGCGAAGGCGAAGCGCGGGCTGACGGAGCGCAGACGCCGCGCAGTGTCGACCTCCCACAGCCAATCCGCCTCGTTCTCTTCGAACTCGCGAAGCAGCAGGGATACAACCGCCTCTTTTTCCGCAATCGCATCCTCGGAAAGACGCGCTTGAAGATAGGTCTGGCCCGCCTGAAGCGAGCCAAGGATTGTGCAGATCGTAAAAATGCACACGGCCAGCAGAGCAAACCACAATTCGCTCATGGCGAGATGCGCAATCGTCGCAAGGCCTGAGGCCGACACAAACAGCACAGCGCCCAGCGGAGCCGACGTGCGAAAATGGATCGCCCCGGTTGCCAGTATCGAGATAACGATAAGCAGGGCCAGCAGCTGTTCAAGCGAGCCCATGGGGCCAAACCCCAGAACCGCGGCGCCCCATAAGGTACCCGAGACAAGCGAGGTCAGCGACTGGCGATAGAATTCGCCCGAACTGATGTTTCGGCGTTCAACATCGCCGAGCGTACGGTCAAAGCGAGCGCCGACAAAGTGTACCGCAACCAGCGCCGACACCCATCCCGCAAGCCACAAGCCCGGCACGCTGCGCAGGTAAAGCTGCGCGACAAACACCCCCATGATGGCGTGCGCAAGGACCCGCAGGAGAGTAAATGAAGAAAGCGCGGAGTATTGCAGACCTCGCAATTTGACCCACTCAATATCGCGCGCGCCGGTGAGGCCCAGCACGGCCGAATAGGACAGTTGGGCAGGGGCTTCCTGCAGCAGGTTGGCCGACTGTTTCACGCAATAGCTGTTAGGCTTAAAAGGTTAGAAGCGAGTAAAGCAAAACACGTAGGCCGCTCCGGAATGGACGGAAATGCCGGCGCGAAAAGGCGCTCAAAACGCCGCCTCAACAAGGGGCTTGCGGCGAGCCCCGCTTTACCGGCAACCGGTATCAATCATGGACGAGTACACGACTGGGTTTGCCCAGTTCCTCAGGCCAGAAACGCGTGACTGCCTTTTCGACATCATCAGCATTTACTCCGGTCCAGAGCAATCTGATCTCCGCCCGGTATTGGTCCGCTGGTGTGATGCAGATCCCCTCTTTCAGTTTCTCGCGCATATAGCGGGCCATCTCATCCGAGATGTACCTGTATTCCACGCGCACGCGCGCTTTGCCGAGATGGATCCGCCCTATGCTCCACCAGCTAATCGGGCCATGAGGTCTTCCAAAGTCCACCCCTTCCGCCGTCAGTTTCCATCGCTCGCGCGTCGGCGACATCTTGGTCAGGAAAAAGGCTGAGAGGAGGAAAGCCGGGACAAGACCGAGCCAACCCCACGCGACGATCATCGCAAAGGCACAGATCAGGATCGTTATGCGAATAACCAGTCTCAACGGGCGGGCGAACCGCTGCGATGCACCGATGACAAAATCCTCATCGTTGGTAACCGCCGCTTGCGAAGAAGCAGTCATTCGACCGTCACCGATTTTGCCAGATTGCGAGGCTGATCGACGTCGGTGCCCTTCACCACGGCAACATGATACGCCAGCAACTGAACCGGGATCGCGTAGACGAGCGGAGCGATCAGCGGGTGGACGACCGGCATTTCAATCGTCGCAAGACACCCCTCGCCTGCCTGCGCCAACCCCTTGGCATCGGAGATCAGCACCACCTGACCTCCGCGCGCGCGAACTTCCTCCATATTGGAGACGGTTTTCTCGAATAGCGGGCCGGACGGCGCGATCACCACCACCGGAACATCATCGTCGATCAGCGCAATGGGTCCGTGCTTCATCTCTCCGCTAGCGTAGCCCTCGGCGTGGATATAACTGATTTCCTTGAGTTTCAGCGCGCCTTCCAGCGCGAGCGGATAATCCTGTCCGCGGCCCAGATACAGCACGTCGCGCGCAGGAGCCACGAGCGGCGCCATCGCCGCGATATCGTCATCGTGATCAAGCGCAGCGTTGAGCGCGGCAGGCGCTTCGAGCAGATGCGAGACGATTTCGGCCTCTGCGGCGCGATCGAGTCGCCCCTTCTTAACCGCCATATGTGCGGCCAGCGCTGCAAGAACCGCGAGCTGGCAGGTGAACGCCTTGGTCGAGGCAACTCCGATTTCGGGTCCGGCATGGATGGGCAGAAGCAAGTCCGCCTCGCGCGCCATCGTGCTGGTGGGGACGTTGACGACAACGCCAATGACCTGGCCTTCCGCCTTGCAATGGCGCAAAGCTGCCAGCGTGTCCGCCGTCTCCCCGCTTTGCGAAATGAACAGCGCCAAGCCCCCTTCTTCAAGCACCGGTTCGCGGTACCGGAACTCGCTCGCCACATCGATATCGACGGGCACACGGGCGAATTGCTCAAACCAGTACTTGGCAACCATACCAGCATAGAACGAGGTTCCGCACGCAACTATGGTGAGGCGTCTGATGCCCGAAATGTCGAAATCGAGCTGCGGGAGCGCGACCGAATTGTCCTCGCGCCGCAAATAGGAGCTCAGCGTCTGCGCCACCACGGTGGGCTGCTCGAAGATCTCCTTTTGCATGAAGTGGCGGTAATTGCCTTTTTCGACCGCTGCGGCGGAGGCTCCAGAAGGTTGGACCGGGCGCTCCACCTCGTTCCCCGCTACATCGAAGACTTGCGCGCTTTCGCGCCGGACCACCGCCCAATCCCCCTCTTCCAGATAGGTAATCCGCTGGGTCAGCGCCGCCAGAGCAAGCGCGTCCGAGCCTAGAAACATCTCGCCTTCGCCATGGCCCAGAACCAGCGGCGAACCCAGCCGCGCGGCGATCAGCAGGTCGGGGTGCTGGCGAAACGTGATTGCCAGCGCAAACGCACCGCGCAACTGCGGGAACACAGCGCGCGCCGCATCTTCGGGGCTGTCGCCCGCCTCGATCCGCATGGACAACAGATGCGCGACGACTTCGCTGTCGGTTTCGCTTTGAAAGGTCCGGCCCGCGGCGGCGGCTTCAGCGCGCAGCTCCTTGAAGTTTTCGATGATCCCGTTGTGCACGATCGCGACCTCCTCGGTCGCGTGCGGGTGCGCGTTCGCTTCGGTCGGGGCGCCGTGCGTGGCCCAGCGCGTATGCGCGATTCCGGTGGTCCCCTCGGCCGGCGTACGCTCCAGCACTTTGAGGAGATTGGCGAGCTTGCCTTCGGCCCGCCGCCTTGCCAACTGGCCATCCTCGATAACGCAGATCCCCGCAGAATCGTAGCCACGATATTCCATCCGGCGCAGGCTATCGACCAGTCGATCGGCCACTCCCGTCTCGCTCACAATACCGATTATGCCGCACATAACGTGTCCCGTTTCCCCTTCATCGTTAGCCGGAGTGTGGCTTACGCGCCGTGCGATGAACACAGGCTTGAAACAACGAGCTGATAGCGCGACTTAGCTGCTTTTTTGCAAGCAAATTTGCGCTGACCGGAACGCCAGATTGAAACAATCCGCCGGGTATGATTTAGCGCGATTGACCCACAGGAACGGTTAGGGGCTGCACCAGCACTTCTTCAACAGTCTCAGCTGCCCCTGGGCATGCGTTCGGGCGGATGTGAGACAACAGGACGCGGCTGGCCTCGCTCCTTAATTGGTCAAGGTCCACGCCATAGGCGGCATCATAGGATCGCATCACCTCTTTCCAGCCTTCCACCTGGTAAAAGGATTTGAGGCGATCATACAGATCATCGCTCCACCACGGCATGGAGTAGACCAGCCTGCTAGCGACAAATCCGTTGGCGTCGAAGTGGATGCCATCAAGGCTGGAGAGATAGGCGACCGGTCGCCCGCCGCTCAGCACGTTCATGGCCACCCCGCTATTGCCGCAGATAACGAGGTCGCACGCCGCGATTTCCTCATCGAGCGGATTGCCGAGGGTGAGGGCAACCTTGTCATCGACAATGTCGAGCTTGGAAAAGTCCGTCTTGAGCAAAGTCACAGGGTGCTGACGGATGATGATCCGCGCTTGCGGAAGGCTTAGGCGGATGGTGGCGACAAGGCTGGAGAGGACATCCACGCGCGTGCCCGAGGTCAGGAAAATGCCGAGTGTCTCGATACTCTCACGCCATTCCATCGCACGCGCCGTTCCCGGCTGGCCGATCAGCGCGACCTCAGCGGTGCATGCACCGCGCGCCTTGTAGATCTGCGTGGTCTTCTCGCCGTAAAACAGGCCGCAATCGGCGTAGACAGGCGGAACGACCGCAGCATTGGCCGGGATCGGCGCATGGTTTGCATAGACAACCCGGCGGCCCATCCGGTGCGCAGCGGCGGCCATGCCCACCGCTTCGGGGCTGTAATTGCTGGCGACGACACAGGCTTGGAGCCCGGGACGCTCCCGCAGCAGCTGAGCGAAACGAATGTAAAAGGCGAGCGCGCTTGCAATGCGAGCTGAGGGCATGAAGCTGTGAGTCCGCGTCAGAAAGCGCAGAAAGGACCACAAACGTGGAGCAGTTCCGAGCATTTTGAGGATTGTATCGACCTGGCCGAAACGGAAAATGTGCTTGCGACCGACGGTGACCCGGAGCACGGGAACATCCGGGATGAGAGCAATGACACGGTCAACCGTCTTATGCTCGTTCGGGAAATTTGAGATCGCCACAGCTTCGGCGTTCTTCTGGTCGAACGGCCCCATTG
>JBCBKF010000029.1:0-14210 GCA_038522255.1 Pseudomonadota bacterium | reverse complement strand
CCAGGTCTCACGATACGACGCAACTGCTCTTTTTGCAGCAAATTCGTTCGTGGCGTCCTTTGGCCAAGTAGTTTTTGATATTAAAGTCCTCGCCTTTGGCCTCGGCCTTTACGTGACCTATTTTCTGCTTCGCGATGGCAAGCGCATTGGCGAGACCATCCTTCACTCCGCCCCAGTTGAGCGGGACATTGCCGACCGCCTGGCTGAGCGGTTCCTTGGCATTGTGCGCGCCACGATCAAGGGTTCGGTGGTGGTCGGCATCGTTCAGGGCACGCTGGGCGCGATAACATTCCTGATCGTTGGCCTGCAGTCGTCGTTGCTGCTGGGCGTGATCATGGGCTTTTTCTCGCTGATCCCTGCGGTGGGAACCGGCATCGTATGGGTGCCGGTCGGGGTCTGGCTGATCATCTCCGGCGATATCTGGCAGGGTGTTTTCGTGCTTGTCGCGGGCTTTTTCATCATCAGTTCGGCAGACAATATCCTGCGCCCCATCCTGGTGGGACGTGACACCGGCATTCCCGACTGGATCATTCTCATCACAACCTTCGGAGGGCTCTCGCTGTTTGGGTTTTCCGGGATCGTGATCGGGCCGCTGGTGGCGGGCCTCTTCCTCGCTTCGTGGTCAATCCTGCAAGAACAGCGCGCCGAGGATGAAGAGGCCGCGAAATTGTACCGAACGAAGGTGGATGCGGATGGGAAAGTCCGCCCCGACAATCCACCCGAAGCGGTGCGAAGCGCGCCGTCGGACGCTGACGAAAGCGCCTCGCCCACGCCAACGGCCAATGCCAAGCCAGAGCCAAGCCCGGCGTCCGGCTCAACCTCTGCTCAAGCGCCCGCCATTGCCAATACGGCGCGGGCAAAGCAGGCGTAAAAACGCCATGCAGCCAATGGTCCGGCCAGGCAGCCAGGCAGAGCATGTTGGCCGGCTTATCCTGGCTGCAATTGTGGTGCTGGCGCTGCCCGCTTTTCCCTTTGGCGCCTATCTCATATATCCTTTCGTGATCCTCACCACCTGGTTTCACGAAATGGGCCACGGATTGACCGCGCTGGCGCTGGGACAGGAATTTCAGCAGCTACAGATCTACGCTAATGGATCAGGCCTTGCGCAAAGCCGTGTGGATGCTGACCTCTCGCCCCTTGCGCGCGCTGCGATAGCCGCGGGCGGTCCGCTCGCTCCCACGCTTTTTGGTTCCTTGCTGATCGTCGCCAGCGCGCATGAGAGGCTGTGGAAGCCTGCCCTGTGGTTCGTATCCGCAGCAATTTTCGCGTCCGTGATCGCCTATGTCCGGTCGCCAGTGGGCTATTTCGTTCTGCCTTTGGTCGCTGCAGCAATCGCCTTGATCGCGTGGCGGGCTGCGCCAGGCCTCGCCCGCTTCTCGCTTCAGTTCCTCGGAGTTCTGGGCGCGATGAGCATGCTCAGCGACTTTGATTATCTGTTCACCGAACAGGCCGTCATCGATGGACGCCCTATGCTGTCAGATACCGGCCAGATCGAAGCAGCTTTGTGGTTGCCGCACTGGGTATGGGCGGCGCTCATCCTGATTACATCGGCTGTCATGATCGGGGCGAGCCTCAAATATGCCCTGGATGAGGACCGTCTGCGCGCACGCCCGAAAAAGCTTCCGGCCAATGTCGTGCAATTCAGGCGCCCCAAACGCTAACACGGGCGGGGCAACCAATTCAGTTCAAAAGCTTCAGCTCGTTGACCCCGCGCGCGCTCTCGCCCCGCTCACCGCAAAGGCCGGCAAAGATGGTGTCGATAATCCGCGCAAGCTTTTCTTCGGTCAACTTATCGCCGAGATAAATGATGACATCGGGCGTTGTATAGGTTGCGACCATCTGGTTCACCAATGACAACGCTTCGTCAATCTCAAGCCCGGAAAAATAGCCATCGGCCTGCGCCTGAACTATCAGTTCGGCCAGATAGTGATCCGCAAGATCGACATAACTGCGCACTTTTTCAAAGTTCGCCGCCCCCATCTCGCTGATCATAGTGTAATTTTCCGGATCCTCGCGAAAGCGATCACGCGAAATCACAAAACGGCGCCGAAAAAACTCGTACATTTTGCGCGGCGGCGGCAGGTCGCTGGCAAGGACCTCTTCCATCACCACCATATGCGGCGCGAGCCAGATCTGCGCGACCGCGTCAAACAGTTCATCGTAGTCAGCGAAAATCATTTCAAACCGGCTACGCGTCAGCCCGCTTTCGGACAAGGCGACCGGATAGGAGATCTCCGTCCCGCGCTCTTTCACAAGATCGAGCACCATCTGAGCGATCCGCTTGCGTTCGGCGTCCCGGGCTTTGGGTGAAAGGGCCATGACCGTTCGTCTCCTTGACTTGGCCACCAAATAGGGTCGCCGGAGCTGGTCTTAAACCAATACAGGGAAATATTGTGCAGCGCAACATAAAGGTGTGGTACTTCTGTGCGACACCCTGCCGAGCAATGAGGCGCCTTTAGATGTCGTTGCGCCCCGCGATGATGTCCTTGGCCTGCTGCTCGAGCACTTTGTAGCGATCCAGATCGGGTATCTTGGAGCGGAACCACTCAGCGATTTTGAGCAGGTCTTCGCCGTAATTGCCGGTCGGCATCATGGGGGGGCTGAAACCGATCGTGCGCTTTTCGTTGTCGGCATAGGCCAGCACGATGGGCACGCCCGCCGCCTTGGCGATGTTGTAAAAGCCCGATCTCCACTTGCCGTCGGATGATCGCGTCCCCTCGGCAGCGATCACAAGGTTCAGCTCCTTGCGGCGGTCGAACTCGGCCTTCATCTGCTCAACGGTGTTGGCCTTCTTTGTCCGATCCACCGAAATCCCGCCCATATCGAGCATGAAGTTCTTCATCACGCCCTGAAACAGCGTGTGCTTGCCCATGAAATTAGGCTGGACCTTCTCTTCCTTGGTCGCGCCTGCGAAAAAGACAAAGTCCCAATTCGAGGTGTGCGGCGCGCCCGCGATAACGCATTTTTTCACCTCGGTGGGAAACCGCTCGACGATTTTCCAGCCGCGCTGCCAATAAAAGAACAGGATGAGCCGGTTGACCAGCCGCGAGAGCAGCGTGACGTTGCGGGTTTCGTTATGGCGCAAATGATCGTCTCCCTGCCGCTTTTGTGGCCGCGATGATGGAGTTACGCAAGGGGATGGGTGAAGGGTTCAATCGGGCGCTTCGCTTTCCCATACACCATTTTGAACTGACCCGGCCTGCGACGCCCTGCGCTCTGCAACAGGGGCTCATCAGCTTTGCTTCGAAGGCCAGCCCTGGCACATCGCAAGGTCATCCCTGTCATTTGTCTACACCCGGTAGTCCGGATTCTCGTAATCAAACCGGCACCCCGCCTTCCACGCCTTGCGATCGTTTCCGTGACTGGGCAGGCCTCCAGCATCCTGCAGCAACCGGGCCATATGCAAAAGATTCCAGGTCATGATCGTCGTGTTGCGCTGGGTAAATTCGTTGTCAAAGCCGACCGCGCTGTGTCCGTCCTTGTCGCCATAGGAGGGGCCCGGACCAGCTTCGCCGACCCAGCCGCAATCGGCCTGGGGCGGAATCGTGTATCCAAGGTGTTGAAGCGCATAGAGAATGGTCATCGCGCTGTGTTTGATCCCGTCCTCGTTCCCGGTCATGACGGCACCGCCAACCTTACCGTAAAACAGGCTTTGGCCTTTGTCGTTCAGCTTGCCAGACATGCCATAAAGGCGTTCGATAATGACCCGGCAAAGCGAGCTTTCCTCACCAAGCCAGATCGGCGTGCCAAGCACAAGGATATCCGCCGCTTCGACATACTCCCAGATCGCAGGCCAGTCATCCCGGTCCCATCCGTGCTCTGTCATATCGGGTTGCACCCCGTAGGCGATCTGATGGGCCGCAGCGTGAACCACATCGACCTGAACGCCATTCTTTCGCATGATCTCTTCAACCACTCCCAAAAGCAGGCGCGTGTGCGACTCGCTCGGTTCGCGCTTCAGCGTGCAGTTGACAAAAACGGCTTTGAGGTCGCTGAAATCAAGCGTGTTTTTCTCGTTCAGCTCGGACTGTCGATCATTCAGAACCATAAAGCGGACTCCTCGTTATCGGGCCGGGAAAAAGCGGTATCTTTTCCTCTCTCCATCACATCCTGAATACCCCGAACTGAGGCCGCTCCGCAATCGGTGCCTCCAGCGTCGCGGAGAAGGCCAGCCCCAGCACATCGCGCGTCTGCGCCGGGTCGATTACTCCGTCATCCCACAGGCGCGCGGTGGCGTAGTAGGGGTTGCCTTCGTCTTCGTATTTCTGGCGGATCGGGGCTTTGAACGCTTCGGCCTCTTCCTCGCTCCATGTGTCCGCTTCGCGGTGGACGGTGGCGAGGACGGACGCGGCCTGTTCGCCGCCCATCACGGAAATGCGGGCGTTGGGCCATGTGAACAGGAAGCGCGGGGAGTAGGCGCGGCCCGCCATGCCGTAATTGCCCGCGCCAAAGCTGCCGCCGATCACCACGGTGATCTTGGGCACGGTGGCGGTCGCAACGGCGGTGACGAGCTTAGCGCCGTGCTTGGCAATTCCCTCCGCCTCATACTTCCCGCCGACCATAAAGCCGCTGATATTCTGCAGGAACAGCAGCGGGATGCGCCGCTGGCAAGCAAGCTCGATAAAGTGCGCGCCCTTTTGCGCGCTTTCGGAAAACAGCACGCCATTGTTGGCGATGACCCCAACCGGCATGCCCCAAATATGCGCGAAGCCGCAGACCAGCGTGGAGCCGTAGTGCTGCTTGAACTCGTGGAACTCGCTCGCGTCGACCAGCCGCGCGATCACCTCTTTCACATCATAGGGCGCGCGCACATCCTCAGGGATCAGCGCGTAAAGATCGTCGGCGTCGAATTTGGGCGGGCGCGGGTCTTTCAAGGCGATATCCTTGGCCGCAGCGGTGTTTGCGCCAAGCTGTGACACGATATCGCGCACGATGGTGAGCGCGTGTTCGTCATTCTCGGCGAGGTGATCGACCACGCCGGATTTCTTCGCGTGCAGATCGCCGCCGCCCAGATCCTCGGCGCTGATTTCCTCGCCCGTCGCGGCCTTCACCAAAGGCGGGCCGGCGAGGAAGATCGTGCCCTGGTTGCGGACGATTATCGTCTCATCGGACATAGCGGGCACGTAAGCACCGCCCGCCGTGCAGCTTCCCATGACGCAGGCGATCTGCGGGATGCCCAGCGCCGACATGTTAGCTTGATTGAAGAAGATGCGGCCAAAGTGATCCTTGTCCGGGAAGACCTCCGCCTGATGCGGCAGGTTCGCGCCTCCTGAATCGACGAGGTAGATGCACGGCAGGCGGTTCTCCTGCGCGATCTCCTGTGCGCGCAGGTGCTTCTTGACCGTCATTGGGTAATAGGTGCCGCCCTTCACGGTGGCATCGTTGCACACGATCATTACCTGCCGGCCCGACACCCGCCCGATCCCGCAAATCAGCGAAGCGCCGTTGATGTCGCCTTCATACATGCCATTTGCGGCAAGCTGGCCCACCTCTAGAAAGGGCGAGCCCGGATCAAGCAACCGCTCCACCCGCTCGCGCGGAAGCAGCTTGCCGCGCGACACGTGCCGCTCACGCGACCGCTCCGGCCCGCCGAGAGCGGCCTCGGCTACGGTGGCGCGCAGGTCGGCAGCAAGGGCCTTGTTATGATCAAACCGCGCCTTGGCATCCGGCGCCTCGCGGTCGAGCTTAGTAATGAGGGTGGGGGCGGTCATCTGGTGTCCCTTGCGGCTTTTTTTGACTGGGGACGCGTGTTTTCTTCACGCTCCAAAACGGTTCGCAGCGGCTCTGCACGCTTGCTGCGCTTGCGACCCTTCCGATACTTGCTTTGATATTCGCGCCGCTGTTTCGTGATTTCGTAAAGAACGATGCCAGATGAGGTCGCTAGATTTAAGCTTTCAATCATCCCGAACATCGGAATCGCGACACAAGCTTCGCTCCGTTCGACGGCAAGGTCGCTGATCCCGCGCTTCTCGTTCCCGAACCAGACGGCCAGTTTCGTGTGCTCGGTGAAATCACCTTCATGAAGCCAGAGGTTGTGTTCGCCTTTGATATGAGGGGACGTCACCACAGAGTGGAAATTGTTCTTTTCTAGGTGGTCGAAGCAATCTTCTGTGCTGTCAAAGCGCTTCACAAAGCTCCATTTCACCGCCGATACTGATGACTTGGAAAGCGAAGGCTTCTCTCGCATTTCCTGCCAGTCGTCTGGAAGAGCCTTGCGGGGATCTACCACGTAGACTTTCTCGCACCCGAGCGCGTTTACATTGCGGATGACTGTTCCGATGTTTTTGATATCGGAAGGGGCCTCGATCACCGCGATCAGGTTCTTACAAACAAACTGCTTTATCGCATCCGCACGCTTACGAACTGATGGCTTGGACTTTTTCGGCCCTTCTTCGCCTTTGACGACAGGCATTACCCCGCCGCTCCGATCAACTCGCGGCCGATCAGCATCCGTCTGATCTCATTGGTCCCCGCGCCGATATCGAGCAGCTTCGCATCGCGCATATAACGCTCCACCGGCCAGTCGAGCGTGTAGCCCGCGCCGCCCAGCGCTTGCACACTCTCAGCCGCCACCCGAAACGCGTTTTCGCTCGCGAGCAGGATCACGCCGGCTGCGTCAAAGCGCGTCGTCTGGTCCGCGTCACACGCCTTGGCGACCGCATAGGTGTAGGCCCGCGCCGATTGCAGGGCGACATACATGTCCGCCACCTTAGCCTGCATGATCTGGAAGCTGCCGATGGGTTTGCCGAATTGCTTACGCTCACGCAGATAGGGGATGACCGTGTCGAGGCACGCTTGCATGATCCCGAGCTGCAATCCGGCGAGCACAACGCGTTCATAATCCAGCCCGCTCATCAACACGCCCACCCCGCCATTGACGGGTCCCATGATGCGATCTTCGGGGATGTGGCAATCGTCGAACACCAGCTCGGCTGTGGGTGAGCCTTTCATCCCGACCTTTTCAATCTTCTGACCGATGGAAAAGCCCTCATCGCCCTTCTCGATCAGGAAAGCGGTGATGCCGCGCGATCCGGCGCTGCCATCGGTCTTCGCGTAGACGACCAAAGTGTCCGCTTCGGGCGCGTTGGTGATCCAGAACTTGGTGCCGTTCAGGACATAGCCGCCCTGCACAGCATCAGCCTTCAGCTTCATCGAGACAACGTCGCTCCCCGCGCCCGCTTCGGACATTGCGAGGCTGCCGACATGCTCGCCCGAGATCAGGCCGGGGAGGTATTTCGCCTTCTGCTCGTCGTTACCCCAGCGGCGGATCTGATTGAGACACAGGTTCGAATGCGCGCCATAGGACAGGCCGATGCTGGCGCTGGCGCGCGATACCTCCTCAACCGCGATGACATGCTCAAGATAACCGAGGCCCAGCCCGCCCCACTCTTCCTCAACCGTAATGCCATGCAGGCCAAGCTCGCCCATCGGCTGCCACAGCTCGCGCGGAAAGCGGTCTTCGCGGTCGGTCCTCTCGGCCAGCGGCGCGATCTGCTCATCGGCAAACCGCGCGGTAGTTTCGCGAATCATATCGCCTGCATCGCCGAGCTGAAAATCGAAATCGGGGGTGGCTCGCATCGTCTCTCTCATCGCGTTGAGCCGCGCGCTGCGGCGTGTTCATATATTGCGCGCCTTAGCAACGATCATGACAAAGGCCAACGCACTATCATGGATGGGTTTTGACGGCGGCGCGGCTTCCTGTATGGGCCGGAGGGACAGGGGAGGCTTCGAGAGCCAATTTGACCTTTTCAGAGCCAAGCCCATGGCCCGCCGGTGGCGATCCTGATCCGCAACTGTGCGGTGAAGAAGAGCGCCTCGCTACGCTTGCAAGGTACAACGTGCAGGAAATGGCGGGCGATGCGGAGCTTGCCCGTCTTGCCCGCTTTGCCGCGCATCTGTGCGCGACACCCACTGGAGCGGTCAGTCTGGTAGAGGCCGAGCGACAGATCTTCCTCGCCAGCGAAGGTCTGGCGGTGAGTGAAACCCCGCGCTCCACCAGCCTGTGCTCGCACGCTATGCTTACCGGCGAAATCATGTTGGTGGCTGATGCGAGTGAAGACGCACGCTTTGCCGATTTCACATCGGTAACGAGCGAGCGGCACCTGCGGTTTTACGCCGGCGCTCCGCTGATTTCGGCTGAGGGCGCGCCGCTTGGGGCCTTATGTGTGACCGACACTGTGCCCCGCCCCGAAGGCCTGAGTGAACTACAGCGCGAAGGGCTGTTGGTGCTGGCCGATGCAGTCAAACGCCGCCTGCTCGCTCACCGCCAGGCGAGCGAGGTCACCGCCGCGATCCGCCAAAGCGCGGACCGATTGCAATCCATGATCGACAGCGTGCCCGATATCGCCTGGTCAGCCGGGCCAGGGGCGCAGTTTGATTACGTCAACGCGCGGTGGCGCAAGAGCACTGGCCTTCCGAGCCCGCGCCATGTTGAGGATTGGCGCGCGGCGATCCACCCAGACGAATTTGAGCGCACTCGGGCCAAATTCCTAGACGCGGTCCAACGTGCGGTTCCGTTCGAGGATGAGTGGCGCATGCGCCAGGCCGATGGGACCTATCGCTGGGTGCTGAGCCGCGCGGTCCCATCAACCGATGACCCGGAAACCGCGCGTTGGTTTGGCACGCTGACCGATATCGACGATGCCTACCGCATCTCCAAAGAGCGCGAATTGGTCGCGGGTGAGTTGGCGCATCGGATCAAGAACATCTTCTCCGTCATCATCGGCCTCATCTCGCTGCACGCGCGCGGCGATGCGACGCACGAAGCGTTTGCCAGCATCCTTTCGGACAATATCCGCGCCTTGTCGCGCGCGCAGGAATTCGCGCTCCAGATTGATCGGGTCCAGGCGGAGGACCTGAAAGGCCTGCTTGAAGTGCTCATGGCGCCCTATGGCGCGCCCAGCCGGAAAGAGAGCGGCCAAAACGAGGATGTCGGCGAAGCGGTGACGATCACCGGCGATGCCGTGACCTTTGGCGCGCGCGCAGCAACCCCGCTTGCGCTCGTCTTCCACGAGATGGCGACCAATTCGGCAAAATACGGCGCGCTAAGCGCAGTCGAAGGAAAAGTGACGATCACCCTTCAACGCGGGGCCCAAGACGCGACGATCACCTGGCAGGAAACCGGCGGGCCGACAACGCAGCCTCCCACAGACAAGGGGTTTGGATCGCGCTTGATGTCGATGGCGATAGAACACCAGCTGGGCGGAGAAATGCAGCAGATATGGCTGCCCAAAGGCCTGCGCGCAGTCATCACACTGCCGCTTGAGCGGCTTTAGGGTTGGCGTGAGGCGATCGGCTCTCTAGGCTGCTTCTTGTAATGCGTGGGTTTTCCAGACATCGCTCCTTCTTCACAGGCCTTGTCACTGGCTGGGGCGCATTGGCCTTGGCGGCCTGCTCCGAGCCGGTGGACACCGCCGACGCCACTTCCGCCCCCAGCGGCCCGGCAAGCAGCCCGGCCAGTGCCACGACCAGCGAGCCGGGCAACGAGCTTTCGCCTGAAAGCCTTGAAATGGCGGAAAGCGGGTGGCTTTCGGTGAGCGTCGATGGCGCTGTTTATTCAACCTTTCTCGATCCCGATGGACGCTACCGCGATGTGCGCGATGGCGCAGTGGTGTACACCGGCACCTGGGTTCAGAACGCCGCGCGCGAATTGTGCTTCACGCCCAATCAGGGAACCTCTGCGTGCTGGTCACACGGCGCTCCGGGCCTGGACGGGGTGATGCAGGCTACCAATCAGGCGGGACGGGCCATCGCCTTGAAGCAGATCACCTACCAACCGCCCGAACCGGCAGCCGACGAACAAAGCCCAGCCGACGAACCGGATGCGCAAAGACAGGATCCCGCCGCAAGCCCTGATCAAGGCGGCGAGGGCTGAGCCGATAACACACGCGATCACAACCAGGGGACAATCACAATGACAGGCCAAGCGCTGCTGCGGTTTGACGCGGCGGAACGGCGTTATGGTGCAAACAAAGAGGTGGTAGCGGTCGGCGGCGTGAGCTGCGAGATCGCTCAAGGCTCTTTTGTTGCGCTTGTAGGCGCTTCTGGCTCTGGCAAGTCGACCCTGCTCAAGATGGTCAACACGCTGGTTGAGCCATCGGCGGGGCGCGTTCTGTTTGGCGGCGAGGATGTGACGACACTCAAACCCTCCGCGCTGCGCCGCAAGGTCGGCTATGTGTTCCAGAGTATCGGCCTGTTCCCGCATTTCCGCGTGGGTGAGAATATCGCCATCGGCCCGCGGCTGGCGGGTGAAAGGCTGGCGGCCGAGCGCATTGCGGAACTGCTGACCCTGGTCGAACTGGAACCCGAAATGGCAGTGCGTATGCCGGACGAGCTGTCGGGCGGCCAGCGTCAGCGCGTGGGCGTTGCGCGCGCGCTGGCGGGCGATCCGGAACTGCTCTTGATGGACGAACCGTTTGGCGCGCTTGACCCGATCACGCGTGACGCTTTGGGTGAGCGGGTGCGCGAATTGCACGAGGAACTGGGCCTCACCACCGTGATGGTAACGCACGACATGGCCGAGGCTTTGCTTCTCGCAGACCGTGTGATGGTGATGGATGCAGGCGAACTGGTCGCAGACGAGACCCCGCGTACCCTGCTGGCAGGAAAGGGCGGCGACATTGCGCAAGGCCTCGTCGCGGTCCCGCGCGACCAGGCCGAAAAGCTTGCCGCAATGGAGGAGAGCATCGCCGCCAAGGTGCGCGCCAGAGGAGCGGCTTCATGAACGGGTTTTGGGAGACGCTCTTTGGCCTTGGCGACAAGCTGACCGCGCATATCGTGCTCGCTGCCAGCGCCATTGCGCTGGGCATCGTGCTGGCTTTGCCGCTGGCCGTATGGGCCGCTCGCTCGCAAAGCGTCGCGCGCCTCTCGCTCGGTTTTGCAAGCCTGGTGCAGACCATCCCCGCGCTCGCGCTGCTTGCCCTGTTCTTTCCCATCCTCCTGTCACTGCGCAGCGTCTTTGGCGATGACCTGCCAACGCTCGGCTTCTTGCCCGCGCTGCTGGCGCTGGCGCTTTACGCGCTGCTGCCGATCCTCAGGAACGCGGTGACCGCGCAGGTCAATCTCGACCCCGGCGTGCTCGAAGCGGCGGACGGCGTGGGGATGACGAGCTGGCAAAAGCTTGCCCTTGTCGAAGCGCCGCTCTCCGCGCCGTTCATCATGGCGGGCATCCGTACAGCAAGCGTGTGGACCATCGGTGCTGCGACGCTTTCAACCACAATTGGCCAGCCAAGCCTGGGCGACCCGATCTTTGCCGGATTGCAAACGCAGAACTGGAATCTGGTGCTCGCAGGATGCTTTGCGAGCGCGGGGCTGGCGCTGGTGGCCGACGCGCTGCTCGGCGTGATCGAGCGCGGCCTCGCGCGGCGGCGGCGATGGCAATATGGCGCAGGCATGGCAGCGGTGGCGCTGGGTATCCTTACCGCGCTCTCCGTACAGTTCGGAGACGATCTGTTCGCCAAGGAACGCGAAGAAGGCGATATCGGCCCGATCGTGATCGGTTCAAAGCAATTCTCCGAAAGCTATATCCTGTCCGAACTGATCGGTCAGCGCCTGCGCGAAGAAGGCTTTGAGGTTATCAGCCGCACCGGGCTCGGATCGGCAGTTCTGCACGGTTCGGTCGCCTCCTCCAGCGTAGATATCTCGGTCGATTACACTGGCACAGTGTGGACCAACGAGCTTGGCCGCAAAGACAATCCGGGCCGTGAGGAAGTCTTCAACACAATCGTCGAATGGGAGCGCGCCAATACCGGCATCAACGTGCTGGGCCGGCTGGGCTTCGAGAACGCCTACGCCTTTGCCATGCGACGCGACCGCGCGGCAGAACTGGGGGTAACCTCGCTTGAGGACATTGCCCGCGTCGCGCCGCGTCTGACGGTGGGGGGCGATCCGGAATTCTTTGAGCGGCCCGAATGGATTTCCGTGCGCGAGGCCTATGGGATCGAATTCGGGCGCATCCGCAATTTCTCCCCCACCTTCATGTTCAACGCGCTGCGCTCTGGCGAAGCGGATGCGATCAGTGCTTACAGCACCGATGGGCGGCTGGCAGCGGACACCTATTTCCTGCTCGAAGACCCGCGCGAGGCGCTGCCCTCTTACGATGCTATTTTAATGCTAAGCCCACGGATCGCCGATAATGAAGAGGTGATTGCAGCGCTCAGGCCGCTGATCGGTGCGATCTCGCCCGAAGCGATGCGCAAGGCCAATTTCTCCGTCGACCGCGAGGATGAGCAGAAAGTCTCGCCGGCTGAGGCCGCGCGTCAATTGGCAGAGGGGACTGTGGAGTAATTGCGCGCAAGCGACCGCTCCAGATCAGGACACCTTCTTCCAGATCTGCGTCTGGCAAAAAATGCTGATGCAGCCTTTCACTTCAATCGTGTTCGCACCCTTGCGGCGGACAACCGAGCGGTAGCTTTTCCCGGTTTTGGGGTCGTAAATCCGCCCGCGCCACAAAGTCGCTTCCTCGGCAAAGCCGAAAAGGACAGGAAGACCCATGAGCCGGCGCTTTTTCTTTTCAGGATCAGGATTGTAAATGTCGCGCTGATCGGGTCCGTCGGGCGGAGGCATCAGGAATTTTGAAATCCGTCCGCACGTGCTCGATCCGCATGTGCCGATCGTGATGATTGCATCGCCATCCGCAGTCAGCCAGCGCCCCGCAATCGGTTCAGCCGCGCTGGCAGCGGCGGGGATCGCGGTCAATGCCGCAGCGAAAAGAGCGAAACGAGCAAGCACGGTCAACCTCCTGAAACCAGCGTCGTGTGCTCAATCATTCGGGCCATCGAACGACATGGTTACACAAAAATCGCGAGCGCGCCCCAAACCGCGTGCACCATGCCGCGGCTTTATTCAAAACCAACCCCGATCGGCCAGCGACGTCCGCACACGCCAAGAACCTTGAACAAGGTTCCCATCTGATCGTCGCGCACCAGTCGATCATATTGCCGCTTAATCACGTCGATCTGGTCGGGTTCCTTGCGTTTGAGCGCTTCGAAGCGGGTCTCGATGCCCATTTGATGCAGCCATTCGCCCTGCATTTGCAGGCCCATCACGTCCGCGCCGTTTTCCTCCGCAACCTGTCTTAGCCGCTCAAAATCGACATGCGCAGTAAGATCGGCGTCACCCGGAAAACGCAGCGGATCGACATGGCTATGATCCATCAGCGCCTGCAAGGTCGAACCCGAGCGCGCTTCGAGCGGGCCGTAATCGATAATCAGCGCCGCACCGCCCTGGTTCTTCAACCGCGTTGCGATTTCCGCCATCAGCGCATTTGCCGCCGGGCTGGTCTCGATCATCGTGCCCTGGGATGCATTCGCCCAACTGGGTGGGACAAGATCATCAACCCGTTCCTCGCCCGCGACGAATTGCAGGTCTTCGCCATCAAGGCCAACCATCCGTTCATACCAGCCATCGGCTGAACGGATCATCTGCTTGATCGGCAAAGCGTCGAAGAATTCGTTCGCGACAATCAGCAGCGGTCGATCTTCAGGCAGAGTGGAAAGATCGTCGTGATGGACGACATCGGGAAACTTCTCTTTCTGAAGCGCACGAAGGGCCGGTGAGCTTTCGACAAAATGGAGGGTCGGCTCAAATTCGTAGCGCCCGGCTGTGCGGATCGCATCCTGCATCAGTGTGCCGCGTCCCGGGCCCAGTTCGACAAAGTGGATGCGCTTGGAAGAACCCATCTTCACCCACAGATCGGCAAACCACAGGCCGATCAGTTCGCCGAACATCTGGGAAATTTCGGGCGCGGTTATGAAGTCGCCCTGTTCGCCCAGCGGATCGCGGCTAGCGTAATAGCGCGCATTGGATTCGCCCATGAACTGGGAGAGGCTGATCAGGCCGGTGGTGGGGATAAGCCTGCGGTAGGCGGCGAGGAGGTCGATATCGGCACCCGGCGCGGGCGCTGGTGATACCGGGGTATCGGGCTGCTTGCCTGGACTGTCCGGTGCTTGAGCTTCTTCTGGTGTCTCTTCTAGGGCCTCGACTTCGGCGTCGAGCGCGGCCTGCGCCTCAATTTTGGCTTTTGCCTCTGCTTCTGCCTTGGCCTCTGCTTCTGCCTTGGCCTCTGCTTCAGCCTTGGCCTCTTCTTCAGCCCTGGCTTCTGCTTCAGCCTTGGCCTCTTCTTCAGCCCTGGCTTCTGCTTCAGCCTTGGCCTTGGCCTCTGCTTCTCGTTTCGCTTTGGCGGCCACTTTCCTGGCCGCGGCTTCGGCTTC
>JBCBKF010000028.1:0-14257 GCA_038522255.1 Pseudomonadota bacterium | reverse complement strand
CTGCGCCGAATTTGGCATGATCGAACCCGACCTGTCCTGAGCCGAATGTGGCGCTACGGAACAATACATCACCCTTGCCGAATGTGACATCATCGAAGCTGATATTTCCTGCGCCGAAGGTGGCGTTGAAGAAGCTGACATCGCCCTCGCCGAATGTGGCGCTATGGAAGGTGACATCCGCGTTCGGGAATTTCGCTCCGACAAAAGACTTATTGCCATTTGGGAAGCGATAACCAGAGAAGTCGACCACCCCATCCTTGGCGCTGAAACTTTCTCCGGAAAAATCAACGTCGGCCTCAAAGTTGGATGCTACCCACTCGTTCCATTCTTCTTTGCCATATTTCCAAAGTGCCATCGCGCCGTCGCTTTTGAGTACGGGATAATACTCCCTGCCCGGAGCCATCGCATCGAAATCTCGGCGCTCAGCCGCTTTATTCCATGAATCAACGCCCTCATCCCACCACACTAATTTCTGTGCGTCATCGATTATAATGCGCTGAGGTTCTTGTGTGGCCATCAACGCAGTTTAATTTCGAGGTGTTGTAAGCGCAAGTAATATTGCCCTATATCGAAGAACTCGTCGGCCCCGTCATTGAAATGCGGTTGCTCTTAGTCTTGCCGCTCCCCTTCCCGAACCATTTCTTTCCAGCCGATATCGCTGCGGTAGAAGCCTGATGGAAAGGCCACTGCGGCGACCGCTTCGTATGCGGCAGCTTGCGCTTCGGTCACATTTCGGCCTGTGGCCGTGACGTTGAGCACCCGGCCGCCATTGGCGACGAGCGCGCCGTCCTTCAAAGCGGTTCCCGCGTGGAAGACCTTGGCCTCGGCACTCTCCACCTCAGAAAGGTCGATTGCGCCGCCTTTCTCTGGCGCGCTCGGATAGTCCTTGGCTGCCATCACTACGGTGAGCGCGGTCTGCTCGGCAAAACGCGCTTCCAGACCCGCCAGTTCTCCGATCGCACAGGCCATCATGATCGCGGCAAGATCGCTCTCAAGTCGCATCATCAGCACCTGGCATTCCGGATCGCCAAAGCGGCAATTGTATTCGATCAGCTTGGGGCCCTGGGCCGTGAGCATGAGGCCCGCATAGAGCACGCCCGAATAGGGCATGCCTTCAGCGAGCATCGTGTCGACGGTGGGCTGGACGATCTCCTCGATCACGCGGGCCTGCAATTCGGGCGTGAGCACCGGGGCGGGCGAATAGGCGCCCATGCCGCCTGTATTGGGGCCAGTATCGCCTTCGCCGACGCGCTTGTGATCCTGCGCGGTCCCGAAGGGCAGGATGCTCTCGCCATCGGTCAGCGCAAAGAAGCTGGCCTCCTCACCTTCAAGGAATTCCTCGATCACGACCTGCGCGCCCGCCTCTCCGAACTGCCCGCCAAACATGTCGGTAAGCGCAGCTTGCGCTTCTTCGAGAGTGGCGGCGATCACTACCCCCTTGCCCGCTGCAAGCCCATCGGCCTTGAGCACGTAGGGCGCGGCGAACTGGCCGAGTGCCGCGCGCGCCTCGTCAAGCGAATGCGCGCGGACATAGCCGCCAGTCGGGATGCCGGCGCGCGCGCACAGATCCTTGGTGAAGCCCTTGGACCCTTCGAGTTGCGCGGCCGCCTTGCCCGGCCCGAACACCGCGATCCCCGCGCGGCGCGCGCTGTCAGCAAGTCCATCGACCAAGGGTGCCTCTGGGCCGATGACGAGGAGATCAATGCTCAGCGCCTTGCACTGCGCGATCACAGCCTTGTGATCGTTCACATCCAGCGTCACCAACTCCGCCTCTTCTGCGATCCCCGGATTGCCGGGGCTTGCAAACAGGCGATCCACCAGCGGGGATTGCGCCAGCTTCCACGCTAGCGCATGTTCACGCCCTCCCGAGCCCAGCAGCAGGACATTCATGGCGCGCACTCCCTCCAATTCGAACGATCGGCTGGTAGCCCGCTCGGCCCCGGGCGACAACGCGCAAGCGCTCTCGATCACCGAGATTTCGCAGGCGCTGAAGCGCACGGTTGAGGATCGCTTTGGCCATGTGCGGTTGCGCGGTGAACTTTCGGGGGTGAAGCGCGCGGCGTCAGGGCACCTTTATTGCGCGCTCAAGGATGACAAGGCGGTGCTTGATGGGGTGATGTGGCGCGGCAGCGCTCAGCGCCTCGCCTTTGTGCCCGAGGATGGCCTCGAAGTCATCGCGACCGGCAAGCTGACGACCTATGCGGGGCGCTCAAAATACCAGATCGTGATCGACAGTCTTGAGATTGCGGGTGAGGGCGCGCTGCTGGCGTTGCTTGAGAAAACCCGCGCGCGGCTGGCTGCTGAGGGGCTGTTTGACGAACGGCGCAAGCGGCCTCTGCCTTACTTGCCGCGCGTGATCGGCGTGGTTACCTCACCAACCGGATCGGTTATTCGCGATATCCTCCACCGGCTGGCGGATCGCTTTCCCAGTCATGTGGTGGTGTGGCCGGTTCTGGTCCAAGGGCAGGGCGCGGCAGAGCAGGTGGCTTCGGCAGTGCGGGGATTTTCGGCGCTGGAGCGGTGCGGAGCGGCTGCGCGGCCCCCCATTCCCAAGCCAGACGTCGTGATCGTTGCGCGCGGGGGCGGATCGATCGAGGATCTGTGGGGCTTCAACGAAGAGATCGTGGTGCGCGCCATTGCAGATTGTACCATTCCGGTTATTTCAGCGGTGGGTCATGAGACTGATACGACGCTCGCCGATTACGCGGCAGACAGGCGCGCGCCAACGCCCACCGCTGCCGCCGAAATGGCGGTGCCGGTGCGGGTGGACCTGGTGGCGACGCTTGCCGATTTTGCCGCTCGCCAGCGCCGCGCGGTGCACCGTCCAGTAGAGCTGGGGCGCGAGCGGCTTGAGGCCCGCATGCGGCGGATGCCCCGGCCCCAGACATTGCTGCAACCGCAGGCGCAGCGCCTTGATGACCTGGCCGAACGCCTGCGCCGCGGGCTGACCCTACGCACCGGGCGCGGGCGCGAGGAGTTGGCGGGTGCGGCGGCGCGCCTATCGCCCAGCGTATTGCGACGCGCCCAGCGCGAGGCGGAGCGACGAATGCGGTCCGTGCGGCTGACCTCGGCTTTGGTGAAACGACCGCTGGATAGCGCGCAATCGCGGCTAGATGCGCTCGCTCGCCTCGTTGGTCAGTTGCACCCTGAAAAACCGCTCGAGCGCGGCTATGCGATCGTCAAGAACGCCGATGGGAAGGCTCTCACCACGCGGGCGCAGGCGGCGTGTGAAGCGACGCTCTCGCTGAAATTCAAGGATGGTGCGATGGATGTGGCGCCGCTTGGCAAAGGAGCACCGCCCCCTGCCAAAGCGGCGGCCAGCGCCGCGCGCCGGACCAAAAGCGCCAAATCGAGCGGGCCAACGGCGCAAGAGGATTTGTTCGGCTAGACGCTTGCTGCTAGGGCTGTGCACATGCTCATGAATTCCTCCGAAAAGCCGGCGAAGCTGTATTACGGCCCCTCCACCTTTCGCATCCTGCGCCCCGGCCAGCATGTTGTGTGCGCCGTTTCGGGTGAGATCATCCCGCTGGAGGAGTTGCGCTATTGGAGCGCGGACCTGCAAGAGGCCTATGCCAGCGCTGAGATTGCAACGAAGCGCTTGCTCAGCCAGGGTTGACAGAGCGACTTCGTGGCGACGTCCAAAGGCCTGATATTGATCGCTTTGGTCAGCCTGTTGGGCTGCAATGCGAGTAAACCGGAAGCCTCACGAACCGCTGTGGCACCTGAAGAGATGGTCGCTGAAGACCGGTCGCAAAACATCCCGGCAGTGCGCCGTTCACCGCAGCACACTGCCGAAGAGAGAGCGGCTCTGAGCTATTCTGGCGAGCTCACGCAGGGCGGCTTTATTCGGGGCATCGCCCCTGCCACGGCGGTGCGCGTTGCTCTGGAGGATCAGCCGCTCGAATTGTCGCAAAACGGTGCGTTCTTCGCCGCATTTGACCGCGACAGCCCCGGCTCGCTGGTGTTGAGCGTCACGCTTGCGTCGGGCGAGGTGGGGCGCGAAACACTCACCATCACTCCGCGCGACTGGCAGATAAGCCGCGTCAATGTGGCTCGGCGCAGCGGCGGTTCAAGCGAGGCCTGGTGGAAAAAGCGCAAGCCCGAATATGACGCGATCAACGCCGCGCGCGCCGTGCAAACGGGCGCGAATGGCTGGCGCCAGGATTTCATCTGGCCGGTAAAGGGGCGGATTTCGGGCCGTTTTGGCCGCCAGCGCATCTACAAGGGAGAGCCTGGCTCGTATCATTCGGGGATCGATATCGCGCCGGGCCATGGCGTGCCATTTGTCGCGCCGGCTGATGGCGTGGTGGTGCTGGCGCGCATGGGTTTTAGCCTTGAGGGCGGCCTGATCATCATTGATCACGGCGCTGGACTCAACAGCGCCTTTCTGCACGCCTCGAAGATCGCGGTCGATGAAGGGGAGGCCGTCAGCCAAGGCCAGCACATTGGCAATGTCGGCGCGACGGGCCGTGCAACGGGGCCGCACCTGCACTGGGGCCTCAAATGGAACAGCGCACGGCTCGATCCGCTCTTGTTTACAGGGCCGATGGATTAGGGGGCGCAATGTATCCGGCGCACCCGTGCATTGCCGCCCGCTATCGCGGCCCGTCGCGCCATGCTTCTTACGAAAGGGTGGGTGAGTGAACCGGCGCGTACTCCCTGTGCTTTTGTTGTCCGTCGCTCTCGCTCCAGGCACCTGGCTGCGCAGCCCCATCATTGATGGTTTCGACAAGGAGATCACGCTGCGCGCCGTTGATGAACGCGGTGAAAAGCCGCCCGCGGGCTGGGCGCTGGAAGGCGTGTGGGAATATGAGGGCGAGGGGCGGTTTTTCGGCGGTTTTTCCGCTTTGATCGCGCTGGCGGACGGAAAGCTGCGCGCATTTTCCGATCGCGGCGCGCGTTTTACTCTGGTGGAGCCGGACCGGCCGCAGCAGCCCTATCTCAGCGGAAACCGCATGCGCCCGCCAAGGCTCTTGGGATATCAGCTGGTCGAAAAGGCCTATTCAAGGCTCCTGTGGGACATCGAATCGGCCACTCGCGATCCCGAAACAGGCCAGTACTGGCTGGGCTTTGAGTACACGCACGGCTTTCACCGGTTCACCCGCGCGAGCGAGCAGGACGGGGTACGGGTGGTCGCCGACGAAGTCCGCTGGGCCAGCAATTCGGGTGCCGAAGCGATGGTGCGTGTGCGCGATGGTCGCTTCGTAGTCATTCCCGAGAGTGGGCGCGAGGTGCTGGTTTACCCCGGTGATCCGGTCGAGGGGGAGGCGCCGCAAACGGGTACCTACGCCTCGCCTCGGTCGGGTTTTGCCATCACCGCAATGCGCGAGCTTCCCGATGGGCGGCTGCTATTGTTGCTGCGCGCGGTGTCATGGACCTTGCCCCCGTTCGATGCCCGCCTGGCGATTGCCGATATGCCACCGCCCGGTGAACCGGTGATGCTCGCCCCTCAGATCGTGCTGGATCTCAGTGCGATTGCCCCTCGGGACAATTACGAGGGTCTTGCCCTACGCGAGCGCGGCGATGGAACACTCGATGCGTGGGTGATCTCGGATGACAATTTCGCGATGTTGCAGCGCACCTTGCTGGTGAAGCTGCGGCTTGATCCCACTTTGCTTGCGCCTCTTGCACCGCCTTCTCTTGGCGAGGTTGCGTCCGGTGCGGGACAGCCCGCCACTCCGGCACGCAAAAAGGCGCGCGAATAGTCCCCGCGCGCCTTTTTAAAAAGCCGAAGCTGCGGCAAGCGGCTCAGGCCGAGGCGCTGGCCTTCTTGAGCTCACGCTTCACCTTGAGTGCGCGGGCCGAGAGCTTTTCGTCCTTGGTCTTGAGCAGCCAATTGTCGAGGCCGCCATTGTGCTCCACCGAACGCAGGCCGTGGGTCGACACGCGGAACTTGAAGCTGCGATCCAGCTTTTCGCTGAGCAGCGTCACATTCTGCAGATTAGGCAGGAAGACGCGCTTGGTCTTGTTGTTGGCGTGGCTGACATTGTTACCCGTCAGGCGACCTTTGCCGGTCAGTTCGCAAATCCGCGACATGAATGATCTCGTCTTGTTAACAGTGTGGGGACGCGCCCGCGCCAAACGCGGGTCCGATGGTTCGGCCATCCCGGAAAGCGCGGCGCATAGCGGGGCGTCATGAAAACGTCAATTGATTCGTCGCACGGCGACAGTTAGCGCAAGCGCCCATGACCACCCGCTGGCCCCTCCCTCGCCCGATGGCGCTCGCCTTGCACGCCGCGCGCGATGCGGGTGCTGCGGGCGAAGTGCCCGTGGGCGCGGTGGTGGTAAAGGGTGATGAGGTAATTGCCGTTGCTGGCAACGCCACGCGCTCGCCTCCGGATCCCACGGGCCACGCCGAATTGCGCGCGATCCGCATGGCGGCTGAGAAACTAGGCGATGACCGGCTGGCGGGCTACGATCTCTATGTCACGCTCGAGCCTTGTAGCATGTGCGCCGGGGCCATTGCTCATGCGCGGATCGCGCGGCTGTACTATGGCGCGAGCGATGCCAAGGGCGGCGGGGTAGAACATGGGAGTCGCGTTTTCGAGCAAGCACAATGTCTGCACGCGCCCGAGGTTTACAGCGGCATGGGCGAGGACGAGGCGGCCGAGCTGCTGCGCGCGTTCTTCAGGGAGCGGCGGTAGGCGAAGTCCCCGGAGCTATTGATCACTCAGCCTTGCGACATAGCGATACTGGCTATCGAAGGCCGGGCTCACATCGCCAGTCTCGTAGGCCGGCTGTGTCGCTCCAGAATAACGCCGAACGAGCGCAATCAGGAAACAGGCAAGCTTAAAGAGCCAAAACTTATCGGAAGGTTCGCTAAAGCCCCAGGCTTTCGAAAAAGGCGAGCCGTTCCGGGATGCCGTTTTCTATCGTGCTCACCATATCCGGGGGGTTTCTGTCGGCGTTCTTCACGATGAGATATGCGCCGTAGGATTCCGCAAGGTCTTCGGTTTCTGGAAATTCGCGGGCATAGTCTGTGACGAACGAAACATCGGCCTTTTGGGCATCGAACCAGGCCTGAGACCGCAGATACAAGACGTCGAGTGCGGCGTGAACAGATTCGTGGGCCATAAGCTCCTCCAGAAGGCCCTGGTTAATGAAGAATTGGTTCTCATAATTGGTGTGGATCACGATTCCGTGGGGGTTCGCAGAAAATATTGCGTCTCCGGGATGAATCCAGAGAGTTGCAATTCGCTCCAGCACAATGGGATTGAGTTGCCCTGCAATTCTCGCATATAAAGTCGCCTGAGCCTCGGCTTCCGATAGTGTGGAAATTTCGGTATTCACCAAGATCTCTATTTGGTGGCCACCATCATAATCGGCGAGAAAAATGTTAACTTCGGTATCCACGTCATTCATTATTCTGTTGTCAGGAATATTGCGGACTGCGGTCGCGAGGAAAGTGACGTTCCTTAGAGCAGTCGGATCACTTTCCTGGATCGTGTTCGGGGCGAGGAAGACAGAACCTTCGCGGAACAAGGTGGGAGCCGCTGGATCGTGCCGGGACACCTCGATACTAACCCGCTGGGATGCCGACGCGCCGGACGGATCTGTTGCCTCGACTTCGATAACATAAAAGTTACTGCTGTCAGCAGCGCCAGGCATATCGACATCCGGTGCCGTAAGGAAAGTGATTTCGCCGGTTCGGGAGTCGACCGAAAACGCCCCGGCATCCTGGCCCGAAATCGAATAAGTGAGGGTGTCACCATCGGGATCTGACCCGACAATCGTATATGCAACGCCCGTGCGTGTCGTCGGGAACACTGTTTCGAGTGCGGACACGATGGCCGGTGCCCTGTTGGCCTGCGCAACTGTCGGGGTGCTCCCACCACCGCTTTCACCGCCGCCACACCCTACGAACAGGGTCAGAACAAATGCGAGCCAGACTTTTTTTGTCAGATGATTTGCTTGAAAAAACACGAAATCCCTGTTGGCACCCTAGCTTCACTATTGATATCAGTTAGGACTTTGTTCGCAAGTGAATTAGTCTGAGGGCGAGCAGCCCGATGCCCCTGTCCGGAAGCGACGCTTAATACAAAGCTAAGCTCGCACTCCCATTTAACGCCAGACATAGTCATTGCCAAATTCGCCAAAAGCGGTTGCGGATGCTGACCCCGGCTTTCCTCACAACCCGCGCCAGATCTTTGCCCTCGCCGCTTCGGCGCGCGCGATACGGCGATCATCGCAGCGTGTGGGGCGAAAGCGCCTGGAATAACAGATGCGCAGCTCTTGCAGCCAACCGCGCTCGTTCAGCTTTACGCCCACCGCGCTTGTCGGGATGCCGGGATTGGCGCTGGCAAAGGCGGAGCGGATGCGCCCGGCGGTGAGGCCGTCCTCGCGGCTGATCCGATCATATTCCGGGATGCGCAGGCTCTCCCACAAAACGCGGGTGACGCCGAAATAGGTCTCGGGTTTCTTGGTCATGCAGCTGCCATGCTTGGCCCATTGGCGCGCGACGAGGCGAGCAGAGGGCATCATGCACATCTGTTGGCGCAGCACGGCGGGAGTGAGGCGGCTTTGTTGTTTGCACCATTGCGGCCAGGTGCGCGAGCCCTGCGGCCACAGGCCATGGACGACCATGCCGAACCGCCCATTTGAGCCTGAACACTGGACCTTGTGCGAAGGCGAGTTTTCGCGCGGCTTGCAGAATTCCGGCGACCAACTGAGCGCGAGAGTGTAGCCGGTGGTGGGCACGCTGCGCGGCTTGCTGTCGGGGGTGATAACGGGAACGCTGGAAACCGCGGGCGCGCGGCATTGATAGGATTGGGCGTTGGCGGCGGCGGGCATGGTGAGCGCGGCCAGATAAAGGCTAAGCTTGCGCGCGCGCATCGCTGTGGTCTTCGTTGCCGTGCAGTAGCCATCTTTTGGCCGGAGCGGTGAACAGCAGAGCAGCCGCGCCAGCGAGCGCAACGGACGTGGCCAGGGCTTGCGTATGGGTCGCCAGATGCGCCGCCAACTCGCCCGCCATTCCCGCCTTGGTCAGCGCCCAGAGGGCATTGATCAACCCAAGGCCGGAAAAAAAGCCGATGACCCAGCGCGCCGGGCTGCGCCCTCTGACCCAGACAAGCAGGATCGGGATAAGGAAAATCGTCGCGCGGGCGCTCAGCGCGATGATCGTGCGATCGCGGTCCCATGTCCAATCGGGTCGCAGCTCGGCAAAGCGGCTTTGCGCAAGTTCGAGGTCATTGAGGCCCGGGATGAGGCCAAGCAGGCCTGCGGCCAGAAAGATCGCGGCAAAGGCGTGAATCGGCCAAGGGCGGGCCCCGCAATGTGTCATTATAGCGCAGTTAACCTTCCTGCAGCCAACGGCCAACCCATTGAACTATCAGCCCAGGTCCAAAAAACACTAATCCCCAAACAATCAGGACCATATCACCGATTACGTCGGATAGCACTGCAGCACGATTCTTGATTGGGTCCAAAAAATCTGGCCAAGTGCCGTTCACTAGGACAGTGAGAAAGATACCAGCGATGCAGCATCCTCCGACAATTATCAGATAGCCGCCCAGCCTCTCCAGAATCAGTCCAAGGTCCTTAGGTTTCATTAAGTTTTCCTCATAACGGCGTGAAATCCAGTCCCACATCCGCTGCAGGTGCGCTTTGCGTGAGGCGGCCGACTGAGCAGTAGTCGACCCCGCTGGCCGCTTTGTCCGCGATGGTGTCGAGGTTGATCCCGCCTGAGGCCTCGGTCTTGGCACGCCCGTCGATCATCGCGACCGCCTGTTTCAGGGTGAGCGGGCTCATGTTGTCGAGGAGGATGTGATGCGCGCCGGCCTCAAGCGCGGGTTCGATCTGGTCGAGCCGGTCCACCTCGCAGATGATCGGCTTGACGCCCGCGTCTGCAGCGCGCCGCACCGCTTCGCCTACGCTGCCAGCGACCGCGACGTGGTTGTCCTTGATCATGGCGGCGTCCCACAGGCCCATACGGTGGTTCTGCGCGCCACCCATCCGGGTCGCGTATTTCTCGAGGACACGCAGGCCCGGCAGTGTTTTTCGGGTATCGAGCAGGGTGCAGGTCGCGCTGCCCACTCCCATTGCAGCCACATAATCGCGTGTCATCGAGGCGATACCCGATAGGTGCTGGACAATGTTGAGAGCGCTGCGCTCTGCGGTCAGCAGCGCGCGGGCATTGCCGGCCATGCGCATGAGGTCCGTGCCCGGCGTCACGGCGTCGCCATCGGCCACCAGTGCTTCGATCTCCACTTCAGGATCGAGATGACGGAAGAACGCCTCGGCGAGCGGTAGCCCTGCGACCACGATGGCATCGCGGCTGTCCATGACGCCTGAAAAGCGCGCATCGGCTGGGATGACGCTCTCAGAGGTGACGTCATGTCCGCCGCCTTCAAGGCCAACGCCGAGATCCTCGGCAAGGGTCTCGCCAACGAAGCGGTTCAGATCGAAGCAGGGGAGTGAGAAGGTCATGGGCCCTCAATAAACGGACCCACAGGGTCCGCAAGCACGACCGTGCGCCCGCAGCGGGTCCGTAGCGAAGCGAAGGACGTCTAGCGAGGATGAAGGCGCGGATGCGCCTTCGCAAAGCAAACTAGTGCACGAAACGCGCGACCACATCTCGATAGGAACGCGAGACCTTCACCTCTTGCCCGCTGTCGAGCACGAGGAAGCATTCGCCATTGGTGTGCGGCTTTACCTGGCGCACCTGGTCGAGGTTGACAATAGTCGAGCGGTGGACGCGCTGGAACTTGCGCGGGTCCAAGCGGCGTTCCAGATCCTTCATCGTCTCGCGCAGGATGAGCGAATTGTCAGCGGTGCGGATGCACATATAGTCGCCTGCGGCCTCGATGTGTTCGATCGAGTCCACTTCGACGCGGAAGATCTGGCCGCGATCCTTGACGTTGATGAGCTTTTCGAAGCGGTCCGCGCTGTCGCCATCGGTATCGGCCTCGTTGAACTGGGCTGCGCGATCGGGCGCAACTTCGGACAACACTCCCAGCAATTGCTCGGCATCGTCAGTTGATTTCCTTTCGGCCAAACGCTGGCGCACGCGCTCAACAGTGTCCGCCAGCTTGTCTTCATCGACCGGCTTCATCAGGTAGTTGACCGCATTGGCTTCGAAAGCGCGGATGGCGTGTTGTTCGTACGCGGTCACAAAAACAAACAACGGCGGTTCGATCTCCATCACGCCCTTGACCACGCTGAACCCGTCGAAACCCGGCATCTGGATGTCGAGGAAAACCAGGTCGGGCTTTTGCGTCTTGATCTTGCGGATGGCTTCGCGACCGTTGGAGCACGTGTCGATGATCTCCACGTCGTCAAAAGCTTCAAGGCGCAGTTGCAGGCCCTGTATGGCGAGTTTCTCATCATCGACGAGGATAGTGCGAATAGTCATGTTGTTACGATCCAATAGCGGAGCCCAAAGAGGCTCTGGTGTTAAACGGCATCGATTCTGTTCGGGCCTCGTTTGCGGGCTGCGCTCCGGAGGGCGAGGGGGCCGATGCCTGGGGGGATGCCGGGGGAAATGCCCCGGGTGATGTGACGGGTTGTGCGGGGTTTTGAATGCTGGGGCTGGCGGCCTTGTAGGTGGTCTCGTGTGTTGATGTCCCTTTGCGCGCTGAGACAAACGGCAATTCGATCAGAACGGTAAAGCCGCCACCGGTCTGCGATCGGGTTTCAAAAAGGTGACCTGTGCCATACGCCTGGACAAGGCGATTATGGATGTTGGCAAGGCCCACACCGGTCGAAATCGGCGCGCCTTCGCGCGTTGAACTGGGAGTGAGATCAGCGCCAGGCCCCGTGTCTTCGACTTGCAGGCGCAGCCTTTGGCCCACCACGCGCGCGCTAACCGATATGCGCGCGCCCTCTTCCTGTGCGCCCACCGCATATTTGATCGAGTTTTCGATCAGGGGCTGCAGCAGCATCGACGGCATCAGCGCGCCGCGCGCTGCATCGTCGATCTCGAAGTGCGTTCGCAACCGCTCTTCAAAGCGCATGCGTTCAATGTCGAGGTAGAGCTGCAGGGTCTCGATCTCCTGATCCAGTGTCACCTGACTGCCCGGTTCTGTAATCAGCGTGTGGCGCAGAAAGCTGGAGAGCCGGGTGAGCATCGCGTTGGCGGGTTCAGTCTGTTTCAAAAGCACCAGCGTGCTGATCGAATTGAGCGTGTTGAAAAGGAAATGCGGGTTGAGCTGATAGCGCAGCATGGCGAGCTGCGCGGCGGTCGCCTGCGCTTCGAGCCGTTCCAGCCGGTCGGCCTGCATCTCTACCCTCAGGAAGAAATTGATCGCGTAATACAGCGCGCTCCATGCTCCCAACAGCGTCACCGGAATGAAGGAGAGACCGATAAAGCGTTGGGCAAAACTCGTCTCGCGCGTGCCCCCGTAATAAAGGCCCTGCAGCCAGGCATCGATCGATGCGAAGACGATCACCGCTGTGATCAGCGCGATTACAGACCCCCCCCAGGTGGCAACCGGCCTCAAGTCGATCAGCTGGCGGTACACGACGGAAAGCACGAGGCTGATCGAAAACCCGGTTATGGTTGTCATCAGCAGGACCGCAAGCAGATCGAGCGGCTGGCCATTGGCGATCGCCACCATGGTGCGCAGCAGGAAATAGCCGCCCCAGCCCACCAGCTGAAGGATCCAGAACGCCCGGTTCTTGCTTGCGAAGAACGGTGTGGGCTGGAACTGAAGCTTGGGCAGGGTCTGGGCCATAATCGTGCTATGTAGCCCATTTTGCCGGGTTTGGCAGCGGCTTTTACCGCAGGGCGCGGGCGAATGGGCGCGGCAGACGCCTTTGAGCTAGTCGCGAGTGGGCGCGCTCTGAGCGATTTCCAGGCCCAGACCGGGGTCGATTTCGCGCCGGAAATGGACCCGCCAATCCGCCTTGCCCTCGCGCTCCATCAGCTCGGCAATGATCGGCAATTCGGCGGCGATGAATTCGGCGCGCTCATCCCAGCCATCGTAAGACCGTGAGCGGAAAATTCCGAGGCCATGTTTCTTGCCCCATCGTGTCATGAAGCGATAGGCACCGGCTGGATCGAGCCCGGCATTGGCCATGATCCATGGCATCAGGCGATCGGCCTCACGCTCGGTCAAGCGGACATGGCGGCGCTTGCGCTTGTTGCGATCCAGCCAGGCGCGGTGGCCCAGCAGGTTGTGCGCAAGTTCATGCGCGACAACGCCCGCAAACACCGCATCCTCCTCATAAGCGAAGCCGGGAAAGCGCGAACCGATGACCACGCGCGATCCGTCGGCGACGGCCCGTTTGGAATCGCCCAGAATTTCAAACCGGGTGGCGCACACCTCGACCGGCTGGATCGTGACGGGCGGGCCATCTGCAAAGCCGATAGTGACCTCGCCCGTCTCGGCCAACGCGGTGTCGATCCAGTCGTGCGCGCGGGCAAGGCGTTCCCAGTGCATGCGCTTGCCCGCCTCCCATCCGTTGGGATCGGCGGCGGCGATATCGGTAATCTCGCGGTTGCGCACGAACGCGCCCGATAGCGCGGCGGGAGAGCCTGCCGCAGCGGTCTGAACCGCGAACGCGCCTTCCAGCCCCAGCGCTGCCTTTGCGATATCGGGCCGCCCATAACTTGCCGTGTCCTGCAATTGCAGCCCGATCGAGGGGATCACACGCTCGCAGAACTCGGCATTGCCGCGGATCATTTGCCAGCCAATATCCTGCAAGCGCTGATCGCGATCCTGGAACTTGCCGATGGCCGCGCGTTCGGCCGCCAGATCAACGTCTTCAAGCTTTTGTGCCGCGCCCGGCGCCAGCGCGGCGCATGCCAGAGCCACCGCCAAAAATGGGACCAACCGGCGCGCGAAGAGCATCAGCTCTCTGCCCGAGGGCCTGCCTCTTCGAGCGCTTGCTTGAGGCCATCATAGCCCACTGCGCCGCCGATTGCCTGATCGCCGGTCACCCAGGCGGGCGTCCCCGTAAAACCGATTTGGCGCGCCAACGCCTGGTTGCGTGCAAGCTCGGCGGTCACGCGGCCGCTCGCCGCATCGCTGCGGGCGCGTTCCCAATCAAGGCCCGCAGCGGTGGCCGCGCGCTGCACTGTCTCGGGCGTTGCGGGGCCAAGCGCGAACATGGCCTCGTGAAAGGCGCGATACTTGCCTTGCAAGGCCGCTGCGAGCGCCATCCGGCTGGCGACTTCGCTGCCTTCGAAGATCGGCCATTCGCGTACAACCACCTTGATCTCCGGGTCTTCCGCAATCAGCCGCGCGACATCGCGCAGGCTCGCCTCGCAATAGGGGCAATTGTAATCGGTGAACTCG
Source organism: Pseudomonadota bacterium (assembly GCA_038522255.1). GTDB lineage: Bacteria > Pseudomonadota > Alphaproteobacteria > Sphingomonadales > Sphingomonadaceae > Erythrobacter. Next base: position 20 of record JBCBKF010000028.1, on the reverse strand, counting down.
ACAAGCACCTTGCTCCCGTC